>NZ_JBEOOL010000024.1:0-77245 GCF_040309225.1 Pseudoalteromonas sp. GW168-MNA-CIBAN-0100
GACAGGATAAGTCAGGCTTGTAGTTAGCCATAACAGTTTACCGTGGGTGAATAATATCTATTAGATCACAGCGAACACATGGATTCAAGGTTAAAAAGCAATCAATTAAAAATAGTAGGATACGTTCCTAAAAAGAGTAATTCTACAGCCTCAATGCCCTACTAACTGATAACTTGTTTCGGTTGTAATAAAAAGCGCTAAACAATGAAGGGCTGCACCTTCTAACCATACTTTTAATTGAGATGCTTTAAAGCACCTAGCTGCGGCAAAAAATAACGCAATGCATAACGGGTAAACCACTATGCTCCAATGCAAACCAAATACCGTGAGTGCATCGTAACTTGGCGTCCAAGGTGAAAGCGTAAGGCGCAGTAATAACGCAGCAACCAAGGCTTTTATAGGCCAATGTGGCATAGGCACGCTATAGCGTTTAATAAGTACGCTTATAAGTAATACTTGTACAGCAAGAGCAATGGTTAGGCCGCTGTCACTTAGTAGCATGGTAATTGCTAACGTAATATTGGCATTAGCGCCTACCCAATAAGTAAAACGCTGAAATAGCGTTGTATTATGTTGCGCGAGCTTTATTAAAATAGCTGCCACTACAAACAATACAACGGCCCAAAGTGGATATGCAGTACTTAACGCAGAATTAGGAATAAGCGTATATAAAGTCGCTATCATTACAAATACACTAAATGCCCCCGTAATATGAAACGCTAAACGCTTAATCTGTTTTTTACCGTAATAAAGCCCAAAAGCGGTAAGTAACAATCCGAGAAATAAACCCAAACCATACTCATTTTTGAATATAAAGAGTGCGTCATCAAATAGGTTTGGCGAAAGATGCGTGCGCTGAGCGCCTATCACTAATAGCGTTGAAATAACTAACGCTACACCCTGCCAAATATCCCAACGGCTATTTTTAAGGACTAAAAACAACACCAATACAATACTTAACACGCCGATTGTTTGCCACTGCATATCAAAGTGACTTATTAGCATGGTAAATATTAAGGGCGCTATAAAAGCGAGTAATAATAGGTGATCTGGAAGCACTTTAATTAAACGTTTTAAACTGTGCGGGCGATGTTCAATAACATTCAGTTTTAGACCTAAGCGCGGTATAGCAATTAACCCAATAATACTCAGTAGGGCAAACGTTCCCATTAACCAAACGGTATTAACTTTAAGTAGCGTAAAACCAACTAAATACCAGCCAATGTGCCCAGCCCATAGTAAATACCATAGCCAAATACGTTGTACTTTATGTGCAACTAACGCAGCCGACAAACTTACAAAGCCAACATACATAAATAATGCAAACAAGTTACCACTGCCAGTGCTAACCCATATTGGTACACTATAAGCGCCAATAATACCTAATACCGCTAATAATGGGCCTAACCTAAGTGCCATCGCACTTGCGCTAATTGCAATAACTGCCAATGTAAAAAATGCCACGGTAGGGCTAAGCATATCGTAGCTACTGTAGGCTAAAAGCGTTAAAGCAAAACAGGTAATAAACCCGCCGCTTGCAAGCGCTGCGGGTATGTAATTATTAAAGCCTTCAAATACAATGCGTTTATGGTGTAAATAAGCTGCGGCTGCAATTAGGCCAAGCCCAAATAAGCCGCCTAAACTCAACCTCATTACAGGCGATAGTAATCCCGCTTCTAGGCTGTATTTAGCTAAAAATATGCCCCCAAACGCAAGCGCTATTGCGCCTATCCAGGTCATCCAGTTCTCTTCAAACCCTGCGCGTAATTTATTAAATAGTAATTCTATGGCTGATGCTTCAGCTGGTTTGGCTTTTTTAGGAGGCGCTGATAGCTGATTTATTACAGGTGGCGACGCGTTTTGGGACGTTAAATTTGGCTGTGTTTTATGAGCAATTGGCTCTGATCTTGAAAGCGCTGCCTGAGCCGTAGATGCTTCACTTTGAGGTTCACTTTGCGATATCGATTTATGTGTTTGTAGATGTGTTATTTTGGCCCTTAAAACAGCAACTTCTTGTTTTAATCCATTTAACTGCACTAGCGCTATTAAGCCGCAAATAGCACCGGCAACTACAACCAGTATTACTATAACGGCTAACCCAACTAAATCATCCATGGCACACTCTTATTAATTATTATGCCCTGAGTGTACCTAATTATTAATGAGTAGGTAAATTTTGTTCAATAAAAAAGCCTAAGCGCTTGTAGGCGTTTAGGCTTTACACTACTTAAAATGTGTAAGTTTATTCAACACTATCGGTGATAGTACGCTCTAGGGTCATTTTATAACCTGAGCTTGTTGTTTCATCATGCTCTAAAATCAATATGTAGTTACCCTCTTGTGTAAAGTCCATATCGCTTTGCTGAATAAGCACAATTTGCTGGCCATTATCTTCATATACAACATAAACCGTGTAAATTTCGTTATCTACAACCTGCTCTTCTTGGTCATACTTATCTAGGCCATCGACTACGTTACTGGTGTCGTCTACCGTTTCGCCGTTAAGTGTAAAGAACACATCAACATCTGAAACCGACTGCCCTGCGTAGCTTTCAATTAGGTTTACAACCGATACCGTATGGCTGTAACTACTTGGTGTTAGGTTTTCTTCAACGCTCATCATACGTAAACCGTTATCAACGTCGTTATAAAAAATACCCACCGCACTTTGCTCACGCTCTAGCGTCATTAAAAAGTTATCAGCTAGTTTTGTACCTTCTTCGTCGTACATCGCTACGCTGTAACTATTAGGCGAAAGTTCAACATAATCTGTATAAGAGTCACTAGCAACTGTATTTGTTGTGTTTACAGTTGTACCGCGTGTAGCAGAAAAGCTTACTGGCGAGTAGTCATCAACCGTATTTATAAAACGTAATTGCCCCAGGGCAGATTGATGTTTAAGCTCAGTAACGTAGTTATTATCGGTTACTACATCAAGCGTAATACCGCCTTCTTCTGTAGCGTAACTTGGGCGGATCATTGCTACATAGCTTGCTTCGTCGTATAAATAAACAGATGACGACTCGTACACAACATCACTGCTGCCCGCTTCTGTTATGTAAATAGTGTAATAGCCTTCATCAATGCTTTGCAGATCTAACTCACTTAAATATTGAGCCGATGAAAAAAGTGTCGCGCTTTCAAATACGCCATCATCAGTTGCTAAATAAATATCGTAGTTAGTATCCTCCCCTGCAATATTGTAAAACCCTAAGTTAAACTCACCCGTATCGCTTGTAATAGGTACGCTAAGCTCTGTAAATGTAGGCTCATCAAAGTTGCCGCTCATTACTACTAACTGTGTTTTGTCGCCTTTAATAGAAATTTCTTGGTCGCTAATTGTTATATAGCTGTCGTTAGCATCTAGGTATTCAAAACTTACATCATAAGTGCCTGTGCTGTAGTTATGGCGAGTAGTTACATCGGCAAAATCAGCGCCTGAACGTTCTGTTTCTTCAACAAACAAACGTGTGTATGGGCTATTGTAAGAGCCGTTATACAATTGGATGTAACCTGTAGAGCTTGAGCTATCATCAGAGCCGCAGCCCGACAAAATAGTAATTAGACTTAAGGGTAATGCAGCTTTTAAAAGGGAGTTGGTCATTAAGGTTATTCCTTATTATTAATATCCCCATTATGACCCAAACATTCTATTTTAATTTCATGATTTACAAAGCATTACCCTCACTGACATTTCCTTACGAAAACGTTAAAAAGTGTAGTAAATGTGCAAACAATAAGGACGTGTTTTTATATAATTAAAAACGCTTACGGGGCAATTTCAAAACGATCTCGGCCATTCTTCTTAGCTAAATATAAAGCTTGATCAGCGCGCTTCATTACTTTATCTAAAGGCTCATTAGGCGTTTGCATTGCAACACCTATACTTACTGTTAAGTGGCGAGAATTTTGAACATTTATGGTGTGCGCAAGGTCAATTAATTGCTGCGAAAAATCACATGCTTGCGTCATATTATTTGTAGGCAAGTAGCCACCAAATTCTTCACCACCGAGGCGAGCAAATTTGTTTTGGTGCGTAAAAGCATTGTCGTATTTAGTTGCTAGTTCTTTAAGCACTACATCACCAACATCATGACCAAATTCATCATTAATTGCTTTAAAGTGGTCTATATCTACAATTAAAATAACGTAAGGTGAGTGCTGAGCATCTTTAGCGTGCTGATAAAAATAACGTCTGTTATGTACCTTGGTTAAATCGTCAATAATTAGCTCACGCGCTAATCGATTATTAATACTTTGTATAAAGCGCATCGTTTTAAATAAACCATAGGAAGTTAAAAGCATGCCGCTGGTTCTGCATAAATCTTCAAAATAAATACTTACCCAGTAAGGCTGTATCACTATCTCATCGATTAAATCAGCTGTATTACCCATGGACCAGAGCATTAATCCGAGAGTCGAAAATGTATATGCAAGCTTTGAAAGTTTGGAGCACTGAACCATCCAAAATAAAAAAATAAGAACAATTAAATTAATAAAATCAGTTGTAAAACCGTAAACATTATTTTGAACTTGTAGGGGAGGAAAGTTAGTTAGGGAGTAGGCTGAAAAAATAACAATATAAGCTAATAAAAATAGGCTTACAGTTTTATTTTTCCAGCTCATTTTAAAAAAATTAGAAAGCCTGATAGTGAGTTTTACAGTTTCAATCATATTAACCCTAAGCTTTTCGATACTATATTAAAAAACTATAGCACATTACCAAAAAGGCTTATTAGAATAAGGTGGTTAATAACCTTTAATAATGAGCTTAAATCACCAAGCTTAATCCCCAAACTCCTAACACAAGTAACGTTATTAAAACCATTGCCTTAGTTTTGTGTTTACTAATGATTCGCTCAGCTTCATTACCTGCATAATAAACAATAATAGCCAGACCAAAGTAACGAATAGAACGCGCAATACCCGAGGCCAACAAAAACAGCCAAATAGAGTACTTAGTCGCGCCAGCTGCAAGCATCGCTATTTGAAACGGAATAGGCACTATGCCTAGTGTTATTACAAACCAAAAACCTTGATCTTGCATTTGCTGTTTAACGTTTTCAAATTGCTCAGGGCTCGAAAACGTATTAATAATCCAATCGCCAACCGCATCAAATAAATAATAACCCAACGCATAACCAAACAATGCGCCCACTATGCAGCCCAAGGTCGCCATTAATGCTATAAGCCATAGCTTTTCACGGCGAGCTTGCATTAGCGGTACTAATACAGCTTCAAGTGGAATAGGAACTATGGTTGACTCTAAAAACGACGCCACTGTAATACCGCTAAGCATATGCTTAGAGTCAATAAAATTACGCGTTTTTTCTTTTAGCTTTTTTTGAATGGCCATAGTAAATCCTTTTCACTTATAAATAAGAACAAGAGTATTCAATAAGCCAATAATTACACATTTAGGTTAATACACGCTGAAAACAGTGTACTAAATTTATCAGGTCCTAGGGCGTATTGATCTTTGTGGATTGAAATTTGTTCAATCTAGGGGCGATTAAATCGCGGTGCGAGGTTTGTAACCTAGTGGGCTAAGTAAAAATCGAGCAAAGCTTCCGCGTCCTGCTCACGCCCCTTACCTACATCCATGCAGGCAACAAAGAGTTAATCGTCCCTAGAAAGAACCCAGAGGGCAGCGCATGTTTGGTATTTATGCTGCGTTATCGCCTTATTTATGGGGAATAACCACACTACATAGGCTCTGCCTTGCCTAAAAACCAAACACACAGCTGCAAATTCAACCACCAATGATCAATACGCCCTACTGCATTAACAAATTAGTAATATCCATAATAATATTTTATTATGTGCCCATGCAGTTAGATTCCCTATCACAGTAGTTATTAATTTATGCAAAGTGCGCGTTTTATTCCCTTTAGAAAGCAAGATATTGTTGATATGTGTAGCGAAGAGCTTAAAAGCAGTACACAAAAAACATCGTTTAAACAATTTTGCGATTTACTAGCAAGCCTTATTCATTACGATTACCACTCAACACTTGAGTCACTTAAAAACAACTACGCCCCTTTTGATCCCAACAGTGACACGCGATCGTTAGCGCCAGTATCGGCGGATCAAAAAGCGCAGTGCCAACATGAGTTTGCTAAAGATTTTGCTAAGGTGCTTAATGCCGCTAATTTTGAAGTGATCACCAATGAAGACTTACAAGATGCATTAAACGAAGAGTCACTATTTAAGGTGCGCCTTGAAGTTGAATTTGACGACTTTGAAGAAGTGGTTTTTTATCGCCGTGGCGAGTCGCAACTCACTGAAACTATTACCAGCTTTTGGGGCTTGCGTAAAAAGCCGCTGCACTTTACTAATTACGACCGTGTTGCCGTGTTTATTCGCTTTAAAGATAGCGCTTATTTTGAAGCTAAAAATAAAACGCCAATGGGATTTGAGCCAAGCTCAACCATAGTAAAGCTGTTTCAAAATGTGCCAAAGGCCGATCTCGAAATGCTATTTCCTAATAGCGAAGTACGCATGCGCCCTATTGATAAAGCAATTATTGGCTCATCGGCTTTAGTTGGCGGTGCAGTGGTACTTATAACTAAACTTGGCGCATCAATCGTATTATTGCTTGCTCTGTTTGCTTTTTGGGGTGGTTTTAGAAGTGAAGCTGTAGAAATGACCCAACAACATTTTATTACCTTTGCTATTGGCATGGGAGTATTTGGCAGCTTTATTTTTAAAGAATGGAGTAAGTTTAAAAACCGTAAAATTAAATTTATGAAAGCGCTTAGCGATAACCTCTACTTTAAAAACCTTGATAATAACGCGGGTGTTTTTCACACGCTTATTGACGCTGCCGAAGAAGAAGACATAAAAGAAGCCCTGCTTGCGTATACCTTTTTACTAAAATCAGAAAGCGGCTTAACCGCCCAAACGCTTGATGAACAAATAGAGCATTGGTTTAAAAGCAAATACCAGTGCGATCTTGATTTTGAAATTAGCGACGCACTTGAAAAGCTGGTACGTATGCGTTTGGTAACGTGCACTAGTGATGTGTATAGCGCAATAAATTTAGAACACGCAAAAACGATATTAGATGAGCGTTGGGATAATCTGTTTCAATATAATTAATGTAGTATTTTTGCTAAATAATACCCAAATAAAAAAGCAGCTGTAAGTACAGCTGCTTTTTTTATTACATTATCAATAGCTAGTATTTAAGCTAATTCAGCTTCTGTTTTTTTAGTAAATTTAGAATGTACTAACTTATAAAGCGCGGGCAAAATTAACAATGTCAGTAGAGTTGATGAAATAATCCCGCCAACCACTACTGTCGCGAGAGGTTTTTGCATTTCAGAACCCGTTCCCGAATTAAGCGCCATAGGTATAAAGCCTAAACTTGCCACCAGCGCCGTCATCAGTACTGGGCGCAAGCGCTGTAGTGCACCGCTGTGAATTGCATCAAACAAACTTAAACCATCGCTTCGTAACTGCTTAATAAACGACAGCATAACCACGCCGTTTAATACCGCTACACCACTTAGGGCAATAAAGCCGACACCCGCTGAGATTGAAAGCGGCATATCGCGCAACAATAACGCAAGCACACCACCCGTTAATGCCAGTGGCACACCACTAAATATAATCAATGAATCACGAAGCGATCCAAAGGCGCTATACAGTAAGCCAAATATAAGCAATAAAGTGACCGGCACAACTAATGATAATCGCTTACTTGCCGATTGTAGCTGCTCAAACGTGCCGCCGTATTCAAGCCAATAGCCACTTGGTAAATTAAGTGATTCATTCATGCTCGCTTGCGCATCACTTACAAAGCTTGCTAAATCGCGCCCCTCTACATTGGCAGTTACCACGACGTTGCGCTTACCACTTTCGCGGTTTATTTGATTAGGCCCTTTTTCAATGCTGATTGTCGCTACTTCGCCAAGCGGTACAAATGCAAGTTCTGGGTTACTATCTATAGGTAAAGCAACTGGCAAACGAGCAAGTGCTGATACATCGCTAGACCAACGTTTATCAAGGCGTACTAATAACGAAAAACGTTTATCGCCTTCGTAAATTAGTCCGGTTTGCACACCACCAACAGCGGCGGCAAGTGTTTGTTGAATATCGTTTACGCTTAAACCCAATAACGCCATGTGGTCGCGCATTGGTGTTACCGAAAGTGTTGGCAATCCTTCCATTTGCTCCAAACGTACATCGGTAGCGCCTGCAATATTACGCATTAGCCCTGTGGCTTTTTCGCCAAACTCTTTAAGTACGCTTAAGTCGTCACCATAAATACGCAGTGCCACATCGGCGCGCACGCCAGCAATTAACTCGTTAAAGCGCATTTCTATTGGTTGTGTAAATTCGTAATTATTACCCGGGACATCGTTAACACGGGTACGAATTTGTTGAACCAACTCTGCTTTAGTGAGTGCTGGATTAGGCCACTCATCTTGCGGTTTGAGTATTAAAAAAGTATCGGCAACATTGGGCGGCATAGGATCGCTTGCTACATCGGCAGTACCAATTTTTGAAAATACGTTAGCAACCTCAGGCTGATCTAATATGGCTTGTTCAAGTTCTTTTTGCATTTGCACAGATTGCTCAATACCAGTGCCAGTAATGCGCAGCGCGTGCATAGCAATATCGCCCTCATCAAGTTTCGGTAAAAATTCTGCGCCCATGTTTTTAACTTTAAAACCAAGCACCAATACTAATGCCGTGGCAATACCCACCATCAGCCACGGTAATTTAAGCGATATACCAAGTAATGGCTTATACACTTTTTTAACGCCGCGCATGACTGCATTTTCGGTTTCATCAACCTTACCGCGAACAAACACTGCAATAGCAGCCGGTACAAATGTAACGCTAAATATAAGCGCGCCAATTAACGCCGCAACTACAGTAAACGCCATTGGCTGAAACATTTTGCCTTCAACGCCGCTTAGTGCAAATAAAGGTAAGTAAACCAGCATAATAATAACAATGCCAAATACAGCCGGTGTAAATACTTCTTTGGTGGCTGCGGTCACTACATTTAAACGCTCGTTTAAAGTAAGTAGCCTGCCATGTTTATGCTGAGCTACACCGAGTTGGCGCAGGCAGTTTTCAACTACAATTACAGCACCATCAACAATTAAACCAAAGTCGATTGCGCCTAAACTCATTAGGTTACCCGATACGCGATTACCTACCATACCTGTAACGGCAAACAACATACTCAACGGAATAACCATTGCCGTAATAAGCGCGCCCGTTACATTACCCAGCAGTAATAGCAAAATTACTATCACTAAAATGGCACCTTCAAATAAGTTGGTTTGCACGGTTGCTATGGTTTTATCAACAAGAGTAGTACGGTCGTAAACTGCCTCAACAATAACGCCAGCGGGTAAGCTTTTTTGCACATCAACTAACTTATCAGCCATAGCTTTTGCCACTACGCGGCTGTTTTCGCCAATTAGCATCATGGCGGTGCCGAGCACGGTTTCTTCGCCGTTATAAGTGGCCGCGCCGGTTCTAAGCTCTTTGCCTAAAAGCACGTTAGCCACATCTTTAATGCGTACAGGTGCATCGTCGCGCTTAGCTATAACGGTATTGGCTATGTCATCAATGGTTTTTAACTGCCCTGGCGAGCGTACTAAATATTGCCCATCAAAACGCTCAATATAGCCTGCGCCTCGGTTACTGTTATTAACCTCAAGTGCACTAATTACATCGCTAATAGTAAGCTTATAGGCAATGAGTTTTTCGGGTACTGGCGCTACTTGGTATTGGCGCTCAAAACCACCTTGGCTGTTTATTTCGGTTACGCCTTTTACTTTTAAAAGCTGCGGACGAATAACCCAATCTTGCAAAGTACGTAAGTCTTCGGCGTTGTAGGCGGTGCCATCTTCTTTTAACGCATTAGGCGCGGCGTGCACACTGTAAGTAAATATTTCGCCTAAACCACTGGCAATAGGACCCAAGTTTGGCTCTACGTTATTAGGTAAGTCGGAGCGAATACTTTGAATACGCTCACCAATTTGCTGACGCGCCCAATAAATATCGGTGCCTTCATTAAAAATAACCGTTACTTGTGAAAGCCCATAACGCGAAAGCGAACGGGTGTAGTCAAGCTTAGGTATGCCCGCCATGGCGGTTTCTACCAAATAGGTAATGCGTTGCTCTACCTCTAATGGCGTAAAGCCCTGCGCTTTGGTATTAATTTGCACTTGTACGTTTGTTATATCGGGTACTGCGTCTACTGCTAAATTTTGAATGTTGTATACACCAAATCCAGCAAATAAAAATGTAAGCGCAAGCACCAGCATGCGGCGTTTAACCGCAAAAGAAACTATCCAATTAATCATGGTGCCTCCTAGTGAGCGTGGCTTGCGCCGCTTTTTAAAATATCAGCTTTAATGACATAACTATTGTCTGTTACGTATTCGCTACCTGCGTTTAAGCCTGTAAGTACTTCTACCCACTCGCTATTTTTTGCACCTAAGGTAACGGGACGCACTTCAAATACATTATTTTTACGAACAAACACACTGGGTTGACCGTTAAATTCTTGAATTGCTTGTGGCTTAACACGCACGCTGGCATTTATTTTAGCCACACTTACATCGCTATTTATATGCATGCCTGGGCGCCAATGCCCGTCTGGGTTATTAAGCTCTATACGGGCACGCGCTATGTGCCCGCCAGTCATCATTGGGGCTATAAAAAACACTTTGCCTTGCGTATTTAAATGGTGATGTAAGTCGTACACCTTAGCGCTTTGACCAATGGCTAGTTTTTCAATATTTTCAGGAAAAGCAGATAACTCAACCCATACTTTATTAAGGTTAACTACCTGCATCAGTGCGCTGGTGCTTGCAAGCTCGCCACGCTTTAAGTATTGCTCGGTTACAACGCCGCTAATAGGGCTTTTAATAGGGTAGTTTTGCAGTGTTTCACGGTTGGTTACATTGGCAAGTACTTCGCCTTTTTTAACGTTTTGACCAATGCTTACAAAAATATCACTGATCAATCCGGCATACGGCGCCATTACTTCTACCGTGCCATGTTGTGTTGGTGCAATAACGCCAAAAAGCGTATCGGTAATATCCACTTCACCACTTTGCGCTATCTCGGTTTTAATGCCTGCGCGCTCAATAGCTCGCTCTGTTAACGTGGTACGGCCTTCGTGTTGGTCGTATTCATAGCTAATGCTCTCGCCTTTATAATTAGCAGTAACGGTAAGTGCAAACGAATGCGGTTCGTTAATTGATTGAGTGCTAACAAGGTAGTCGCCCTCAGCTGCAAACTGTATATTTTGCGGCGCTTCAACTAAGCGCTTTAAACTCATTGTTATGTTTAAGTCGTTTATATTAATCGATTTATTTTGCTTATAGCCGTATACACGTAGCTCAACATTACCTGCAAATTCTTGCAATTTAAGCTCAAGGGTTAATTTAGGGTCAGTTAATAAAAAGCCGCCGTGTGGACCTTGCTTTTGCTCGTGTTGTTCTGTTTCTTTATGACCTGACTCGCCATGCTCAGCAGAGGCAAATACATCTGTGCTTACAAAGCTGCTGGCAAACGAAAGTGATACTAGTAATGCGATTATATTTTTATTCATGATTGATGAGTCTCAATTAAAGATTGGCCTGTTAAACGCTCAAGAGTAAGTAGCACTTGGTACAGCTCTGCGTGAGTTGTAATAAGTGTGCGTTTAGAATCAAAAAGTGCTTGTTGAGCATCAAGCAATTGCAACACCGAAATTTGTCCGCGTTGATAACTTTTTAAGCTTTGCTCGATCAATGTTTGTGCCTGAGGAATAATTTGATCAGATAATAGCTTTGCCTGATTAGCTCGACCTTGATAATAAGCGTACAAAGTACGTACTTGCTGGCGTAGCTGGATGCGCAATTGCCCTTGCTGCTCATTTAAAAGCATGAGCTGACTATTTGCAGCTGCAATATTTCCGCTATTTGAATTACTTAATTGCAGTGGCATAGAAAACGAAAACACTAATGAGCTGGAGTCGCTTTGTTGGTTATAGCGCACGCCTCCCTCTACATTAATATCGCTTTGTCCGTTTGCTTTTTGCAGTGTTAAATTAGCTGTTTGCTGTAAATATTGCTGTTGTAATAATGCAAATTCAGGGGCTTGGTTAACCGCATCTAAAAGTGCTTGCGCTGATTTAAGCGCAGTAATTACATTAATATTGCCAGCAAAAGTATCGTAGGGTTGCTCCTCACTCCACAGCTCGTTAAGCGATAAACTTGCTCGCTCAAATTCACTATTAAGCATGGCTTTATCAAGCTCTACTTGGCTAAGTGCATAACGCATGCGCGTCACATCGGCTTGCGACGCAGCACCCGCATTGGCTCTTTGCTCAATCGCTTTAAGCGCTTGGATAACGACCTGTTTACGCTCGTTGTTTAAACTTAATAATGTTTGAAATTTAAGCCCTTGATAGTATCGCTCAGCAGTGGTTGCCAATAACGCTAAACGGGTATTTTGATACTGTATTGCTTGGGCTTTAATATTGGCGGTTGCGTAATTAATACGGTGTTGCCGCTTATCGCCCAGCTCTATTAGTTGGCTAAGCCCGAGCGTTATTTCAGCGCCTTGAATGCCACGCGCCTTGTTAGTACCCAGTAAGTTTTCGGCTTCAACATTCAATACAGGATTAGGCGAAAGTGCAGCTTGAGATTTAAGCGCACTCAATATTTTTTGATGATAAGGGTAGCGTTTTAATACCAGATTTTGTTGTTCGGTATTACTCAGTGCCTGCTTAAGGGTTAATGTTTTAACATTCGCCAAAGTACTAAAAGCAGGTAGCGCGCACATTAGCGCCACCAACATAATTGGTTTTTTATTCATATAGCGTGTCCGTTTTTTAACAAACAGAGTTAACTTAATTACTACGCCTATTTTAAAAACAAGCGCGATCAAGCAACCTAAATATGTAAATAACTAGCCTAATAGCGCACAAGCGCAGGCAGTTTTTACAAAGTGTTTAAAATTAGAAACTAGCTATAAAAATTTGGTGGCGGTACATCTGGCGGGTAATTTAACCCGTTATAGCACGCAGGCGAAGTTGCTTTACTTTGCTCTGGGCTTATTGAATGGCTAGAGGTGCTGTTGTAGCCACAATGGCAATGTTGGTGGGCATGAATTTCGGTAGTTGATGTTTTATTGCTTTGGTTATCATCGGCTGTGGAGTCGCCTTGCGATAACGAACTGGTTACGTGATCAACGTCTTCTTGCAAATGATACGCAGCGCCATCACAGCTAATAAAGCTGTGTACAAGCACTAATAATATCACTATTAAAAAACGGTTTGAGCGCATTACCTACCTAAAACTCTAAAATGCAATTTAAGAAATCGCACAATACCTTAAATTTATTCAAATGTAGAGAGCCCTTAACGTTATTTTCTAAATTCGCTTGGCGACACACCTACCGACTTCTTAAAACGTTTGGAAAAATTAAAAATATTAGAGTACCCCACATAACTTGCCACATGCGAAATTGGCCAAGCCGTGTTTAACAGTAAGTTTTTAGCTCGCTCAATGCGTAAATAAATAAGTTGTTGTATTGGGCTTTTACCAAATTGCGCTTGGCATAAACGATGCAAATGCGGCGATGAGTAATGCACATGTTCGCACATTGCCTCTATTGTCCAATCAAACTGCAAGCGCTTATCTACCTCTTCAAACAGACTAATTAAACGATTATGCGCCGCACCCTGAGAGTTATTTTGCAGCGTAGCATTTAAGTAATGACTTAAAATAGGCGTTACGCTTTCGCGTAAATTAGCATTGGGCTCGCTGTATAAAAGCTCCATAGCAAGGTGTAACGGTTCAAGTTTTTGCTCGGTTAGTACCAGTGCTTGCGCTAAGTTTAAATGCTGCCAACGTTTAGTATTTGCAAGGTTTAACCAAATAACATCCCAATGTTCAGCATCAATTTTCACTTCAAAGCTTTGCTTTGCTGGTAGCACAATAAGTGTATTGGCATTAAGTGTGTACTGCTCATTATGTGTTGTTAATTTACCCTGCCCTGCAAGTGTATAAAAAAGTGTATGTTCTAGCGGTGCTGAGCGTGCTACGCAATAACGACCCGATAGGTTTGAGCAACCCGCAAGTGCTATTTCAAGGTTTGGCATTTGCGCGAGCGTTTGTGAATCAATAAAGCGTTCTATACAGCGCGGACCAATATCGAGTATGTCTTTAATGTTATAGCGCATAATTACAATGATAGTTTTGGATAAATAAAGGAGAGCTTTAAGCATAACCCCTGTGATTATTTTTAGCTATATTTAGCACATTATAATTGCCCGCTTATGCAATAGGATAAACATGACCTCTTTACAGCACATAATTAATCGCCGCGATTGGGAAAACCCAATCTCAGTACAAGTTAATCAAGTAAAAGCGCACAGCCCACTCAATGGTTTTAAAAGCGTTGAACATGCCCGTACTAACACACAATCGCAAAAACAAAGTTTAAACGGTCAGTGGGACTTTAAATTATTTGATAAACCCGAAGCGGTTGATGAATCGTTGCTAAGTGAAACACTAAACAGCAACTGGCAAAGTATTACAGTGCCTTCTAACTGGCAATTACACGGCTTTGATAAACCTATTTACTGTAATGTTAAGTACCCATTTGCAGTTAACCCGCCTTTTGTACCAAGCGACAACCCTACAGGCTGTTACCGCACTGAATTTAATATAAGCGAAAGTCAGCTAACTCAGCGTAATCATATTATTTTTGAAGGCGTTAACTCGGCGTTTCACCTGTGGTGTAACGGGCAATGGGTGGGTTATTCACAAGATAGCCGCTTACCGAGCGAGTTTGATTTAAGCGAACTGTTAGTTGCAGGCACTAACCGTATTGCCGTTATGGTTATTCGTTGGAGCGATGGCAGTTATTTAGAAGATCAGGACATGTGGTGGCTAAGCGGTATTTTTCGCGATGTTAACTTACTTACAAAACCACAAAACCAAATACGTGATGTGTTTATAACCCCCGATTTAGACGCTTGCTATCGCGATGCAACGCTACATATAAAAACGGCGATTAATGCGCCGAATAACTATCAAATAGCAGTGCAAGTTTTTGATGGCGAACAGGCGCTATGTGAGCTGCAAATTCAAAGTACTAACAATAAACGTGTTGATGAAAAAGGTGGCTGGAGCGATGTTGTATTTCAAACAATTGATATACAAAGCCCTAAAAAATGGACCGCCGAAACCCCGTACTTATACCGCTGCGTTGTGAGTCTGCTTGATGATCAAGGCAATACCATCGACGTTGAAGCTTATAACATTGGCTTTAGAAAAGTAGAAATGCTTAACGGGCAGCTTTGCTTAAACGGCAAACCGCTACTTATTCGCGGTGTTAACCGCCACGAACACCACCCAGAAAACGGCCATACAGTTACTACCGCCGATATGATTGAAGATATTAAGCTGATGAAGCAAAATAACTTTAATGCCGTGCGTACTGCTCATTACCCTAACCACCCTCGTTTTTACGAACTATGTGACGAGCTAGGTTTATACGTAGTTGATGAAGCAAATATAGAAACCCATGGCATGTTTCCTATGGGGCGTTTAGCTAGCGATCCGCAGTGGGCTGGTGCATTTATGTCGCGTTATACACAAATGGTTGAGCGCGATAAAAACCACGCCTCAATTATTATTTGGTCACTAGGAAACGAATGCGGACACGGCGCAAATCATGATGCCATGTACGGCTGGTCAAAAAGCTTTGACCCCTCTCGCCCAGTGCAATACGAAGGCGGCGGCGCAAATACAACGGCTACCGACATTATTTGCCCAATGTACGCCCGTGTAGATACCGATATTAAAGACGATGCGGTACCTAAATACTCTATTAAAAAGTGGCTAAGCCTACCAGGTGAAACTCGCCCGCTTATTTTATGTGAATACGCCCATGCAATGGGCAACAGCCTAGGTAGTTTTGACGATTACTGGCAGGCATTTAGAGAATACCCACGCCTACAAGGTGGCTTTATTTGGGATTGGGTAGACCAAGGTTTATCTAAAACTGACGAAAACGGCAAGCATTATTGGGCTTACGGTGGCGATTTTGGTGATGAACTAAATGACCGTCAATTTTGTATAAACGGGTTATTGTTCCCAGACCGCACGCCACACCCTAGCCTGTTTGAAGCTAAATACAGCCAGCAGCATTTACAATTTACGCTGCGCGAGCAAAATCAAAACCAATACACCATTGATATATTAAGCGATTACGTATTTAGACACACCGATAACGAAAAACTGGTTTGGCAACTAATGCAAAATGGCATCTGTGTTGAGCAAGGCGAGCATGTACTTAATATTGCCCCGCAAAGTACGCACACGTTAACGATTAAAACTAAAACAGCGTTTGAGCAAGGTGCGCAATATTACCTTAATTTAGATGTAGCACTAATTAACGACTCACACTTTGCAAACGCTCAACATATTATGGATACCGAACAATTTAAGCTTATAAATAGTAATAATTTAAGCAGTAAGTCATTTGCATCATCATCTGAGCAAAACGCTATAAGTGTTAATGAAACCGACTCTCAACTAAGTATTGAAAACGATAAATTTAAACTGATTTTTAATCAACAATCAGGGCTTATAGAGCAGTGGTTACAAAACGATACTCAGGTTATTAGTAGCCCACTGGTTGATAACTTTTATCGTGCCCCACTTGATAACGACATTGGTGTAAGCGAAGTAGACAACCTAGACCCCAATGCATGGGAGGCTCGTTGGTTGCGTGCAGGTATAGGGCAATGGCAGCGCACATGCAGCTCGATTCACGCAGTGCAATCAAGTGTTGATGTACGTATTACTTGTGTATTTAATTACGAGTTTAATGGCGTGCTACAGGCTCAAACACAGTGGCTATATACACTAAATAATACCGGCAATATTAGCTTAAATATTGACGTGCACTTAAACGATACTCTGCCGCCAATGCCGCGTATAGGGCTAAGCACAACGCTTAACAAGCAAAGCGATACAAAAGTAAACTGGCTAGGTTTAGGGCCTTTTGAAAACTACCCAGATCGCAAAGCCGCAGCACGTTTAGGTTATTACAGCTTGAGCTTAAATGAGCTACATACACCGTATATATTTCCAACTGATAATGGCCTGCGTAGCGATTGCCAATTGCTGAGTATTAATAACTTAACTGTAACTGGCGCGTTTTTGTTTGCAGCCAGCGAGTATTCGCAAAGTACGCTAACGCAAGCAAAGCACACTAACGAACTAATTGCTGATGATTGCGTACATGTACACATTGATCATCAACATATGGGCGTAGGTGGCGATGATTCATGGAGCCCAAGTACTCACAAAGAGTATTTACTTGAGCAAAAGCAGTACAGTTATTCTTTAACTTTTTCAGCTAAATAATTTAGTAGTTAACCTACAAAAACAGCGGCCAAATTGGCCGCTATTCTTCAATTAATAAACTCTATTTTTTAGCTAGCTTTTTAACTAATACGTTATCAAGCGAAAAGCTTCCCGCTCCTTGAATTGCTAAAACTACAGTTACTACAAGTAACGTTAATGCGTATTCATAGCCATTGTTTGCCATAAATAAGCCATTACTAATATGTACGCTAAAAATAGCAATCATCATAGTAAAGCCGGCAACTATAGCTGCTGGGCGAGTTAACAATCCAATTGCTAATGCAATGCCACCAAAAAACTCAGCGCTACCTGCCATCATTGCTAACCAATAGCCAGGCTCTAAACCAATACTCGCCATCCATTGACCTGTACCTTCAAGCCCGTAACCGCCAAACCAAGCAAATAGTTTTTGTGCACCATGCGCCGCTAAAATAAGGCCAACTGGTACTCGTAAAATTAATGCTGCTACGCCTGCTTTTGAGCTAAGTAATGTGTTTAGTAATTTCATGAGTTTAGTCCTGTTTTAATTTATTTAATCGTTAGATTTTTCCTAACCGTTGAGCACAGTTTACTATCATCATTAAAAAACATTAATACAGACTTTATTGGTTAATTAGCAACACAGTATTTATAATAAACCATAAAAAAACCGCCAACCTAAAGGTCGACGGTTTTTTATTAACGCTAAAACTTAGTATATTTAAGTAAGCGCTTAGCTTTGAAAATTAAGCAACTGCTTGCTCTAAAATTTCGCGGCTTTCTTTAAGCGTAATAGCTTGGTTTTCACCAAGTGCCAGCATGCCGTGTGCTTCAAGTTTGCCAATAATATTGTCAATAGCAGCGGCTTTATCATCGCCATGCTCAGTAAGCTGGGTCGCTACGTCAAGGCTGTGGTAAAACGCTTCGATTGCTAAAATTGTTTTCTCAGCTAAATCGTCAGATTGCTCAAGACCAAATACGTTTTTACCCATTTGCTCTAGTTTTGCTTTTTTAACTGCAAATTGGTTGCGTAGTAAAGAAGGCTGAACAATAGCAAGTGAACGAGCATGATCAACGCCGTAAGCGGCTGTAAGCTCGTGGCCAATCATGTGTGTTGCCCAATCTTGCGATACACCAGAACCAATCAAACCATTAAGTGCTTGGTTAGCTGCCCACATAAGGTTTGCACGCCATGCGTCGTCTTGGTTTTCAAAGTTATCGCCCAGTGTTTTAAGCGTTCTTAAAAGTGCCTCTGCGTAACCTTCTTGAACCAATGCTGTTTCAGGGAATGTTAGGTACTGCTCACAGGTATGAACCCATGCATCTACTAATCCATTCACAAGTTGGCGCTGTGGTAATGTTTTCATTACATCAGGGTCCATAATCGCAAATTTAGGAAGTACTTCTGGTGATGCAAACGGTAGTTTTTGCTTTGTTGCTTCTTTGCTCACAACTGAGTTTTGGTTAGACTCTGAACCCGTTGCAGGCAATGTTAATATTGCACCAATTGGTAATGCGCTAGTAATAGTGTGCTTACCAGTAGGAATATCCCAACCTTCGCCATCATAAACTGCAGATGCTGCAATGTATTTAACGCCGTCGATTACTGAACCGCCGCCTACACCTAGTACAAAGTCGATGCCTTGTTCTTTACAAATTTTTACTGCTTGGTCTAGTACTTCTATAGTTGGGTTAGCGCCAACACCCGAAAACTCAACCCAGTCAAAGCCTTCAAGTGCTGCTGCAACTTGGTCGTACACGCCGTTCTTTTTAATTGAACCGCCGCCGTACACTACAAGTACTTTTTGATCCTTTGCGATCAAATCAGTTAGTGAGGCAATTTGTTCTTGGCCGAACTGGATAAGTGTTGGGTTTACGTAGCTAAATTTCATTATTTTGCTCCTAGGTGACGGTTAAATACTAAATAGAATGCTTAGTTACTAACTAAGCTAAACTTCAATGAGTGCATATTAGTGGCAAAACAAACATAAAAAAAGCCCAATAACTCGCAAAAGCTTGCCTAAAACTGTCAAGATTGATATTTTACGCAAAATTCGTACGATAGTAGAAGTTTTAATGTCCTCAATAGCCAACATGATGCAAAAATTTGCAGAGCACAATAATTTACTTAACTTTGAAGGCAACATGGAAACCATTATTCCAGGTGTGTATTTTCATCGTGCAAGTAAAAGCTCGCCGCGCCAACCACTTATATATAACTCAGGTATTATTATTGTTGGGCAAGGACATAAGATAATTCATTTTCCTGATCATCAAATAAAATATGGTGAAGGCGACTACCTTGTTTTAGGTGTACCTGTGCCACTTGAATGCGAAGCTTTTACCGATAACAACCTGCCTGTTATGGGGATTGTTATAGATATAAACCCGGTAATGTTACATAAATTAGTAAACCAAATTGGTACACATAAGCCATTCACCACTGGGCAAATGAGTGGCGTTCAATCGGCTAAAATAGATGGCGCAATGGAGCAAGTAACCCACCGTTTACTTAGCGTGCTTAATAACCCCATTGAGGCTGACGTTTTTGGCGAAGATATAGTAAAAGAATTAGTATATCGTGTACTTTGTGGTCCACAAGGACATACTTTAATAGGGCTTGCTATGCATGATGGGCATTATGCACGTATCGCCCGTACGCTCTCAACTATGCACAGTAGTTATGCCAATCAAATTACAGTTGAAGGATTAGCTGAAGATGTAAACATGAGCTTATCGTCGTTCCATCGTGCTTTTAGGCAAGTAACGTTTGAGTCACCTTTGCAGTATTTAAAAAAAGTACGCTTAGCTAAAGCTAAAGAGCTTATAACCAGTAGTGGAAGCAAAGCCAACGAAGCTGCATTAAAGGTTGGCTATACCAGCCCATCGCAATTTAGCCGCGAATTTAAACGCCACTTTAATAAAACCCCCAGTGAAATGTTAATTCAACTACATAACTAGGTAATGGCTTTAGATATGTAAGTTAACCGAGCGAGTCAATCTTAAGCACTGCTTTTTTGGTGTTTAGCATAGCTTGCTTGGTAAATTGGCGATTAATAAATTGGCTAAAAATAATAGTAAATAACGTTGAGAAAATGGCAGCTGTTGCGTACACCTGCCAAATCATAAAGTTATGTTTTAACATAAACGCAATCACCGCAAAAAATACACACCCACCTAATGAACCAATAAGACCGCCATTAAGAATTTTAAACGTTGAGGCTTGTTTGTCACTAAAATGGGCAACACTGCCCATTACCGCCAAAATAAACGGAAAGGTAGATATTAACCCGCTCCACGCAGACCCTATATGCTGTGATATAAACGTAACAAGCACGATAAAGCTCGTCACTAATATCATTTTTACCAGAAGCTCCCAGCGAGCATTTAATGGTTTTGCATCAACCGATATATTTAGCTTTGTAGAGATAATAGTTAAACCGAGTAAAATACAAAGTGAAACCACACTCGCCACAATAATATTCACTGGTAAAAATAAAGTAATAACGCTAAATACACACCAAATACTCAACGCTGTAAAAAGCGATTTAAGCATTCCAAACCTTCGTGATACAACCAAGTAACTAAAACAAAATAAGCCTATACCGCTCATACCATAAAGAGAGGCCACCGCTGAGTTAGCTGCAAATAATTTACCTTGCTCTAATGCTATAAAATAAGAAATAGGCCCAGAGGTAATAGGCAAGCCAGGAATTATGCCGCTAACAAAACTACCAAAGCGTTTTTGGGCGAATGTTATTAGTAAAATAAGCAAAGGTGCAATTATGAGTTTAAGCAGCATAAATAACAATAAAGTATGAGAATTGAAATTAAGTCTACGTGTCTATACCTACATTGTAGAGTGAATAAAAATCATGTATGTAGCGTAATTTTTTTTACCTGTAAATATTAACTAATTTATCAAAACACTGATTAATAGTTATAAAAAAACCACTTGTTAAAGTGGTTTTTTAGCTTAACTTAAACAACAGCATTTATACTTTTTTAAATAAAACCTCTGGATTTACCATGGTTTTCATTTCAAGCACATTGCCATTTGGATCTTCAATAAAAAACGTTTCTTGCTCAAACTCATCACCAATAAAACGGCGATATGGTTTATCTAGGTATTCAATACCCGCATCTTCAATACGTGTTTTTAACCCGTTAAATTCATCTTCAGATAAGTGAATCCCAAAGTGAGGTACTGCTACAGCTCCCATATCAACATCATGGCGAACTGTTGGTAGGCGCTCAACGCTCTGGTGCAAGGTAAGTTCATTACCCCAAAAATCTATATCTACCCAGCGACCTTCTTCACTGTTACCCGTTTTACAGCCTAGTACGTCACAATAAAACGCTTTCGCCACTTTTAAATCGCCAGCCGGAATAGCCAGATGTAAACAGTTAGACATAAATAACCCTTGGTTAACACTTTAATACATTAAATTATCGCCATTATACATAACTTGTGATTTATAGAACATTAACAGCGGCACTATTAAGCATAGTTAATACCTAAAAGCCGTTTAAAAAACACGCTTTTAAAGTTTGTAATTACTTATAACATTTATTTGTTAGAGAGTATTAGAAAGCGCAAAAGGATTAGTTTAAAATGCGCCGCTATGATTAAATTCTTATTTTTAAAATTCATCACTTTCTTTTTAGGCTTTGTAGCTTGCTTTGCTATGCACACTACTTTTGCATTACCTTTAGTGATTTCTGCTGCGCTAACAGGACTTATTGGCTCGTTTATTCCTTTTCCTGCACATTATAAAAACCATCCGTATGCTGCAATTTATGCTGGTAGCTTTGCAGGTATGTGTTCAACTCATTTAATTACCAGTTACTGGGAAATTGCTATTATTTCGCTTATTGGCTCAAGTTTGTATGTGCTTACTATGAATATGTTTACAGGTTTTGGTGGCAAGCTTGGCAGCGTAGCTTTTGCAAGCGTGGCACTTTTTGTATTAGCCAAAGGAATTGTATTATGAGTATTGAATATCCATTACTTGTACTGCTTGGGGCTTTTTTAACATTTTATTTAGCTAAGCATAGTCGCTTTGACGGGGTTAGAGCGTCGTCTTCACTTTCTATTATTGCTTATTTAATTTTTAGCGCTTTAAATTTGAACCCCGATTTATACGCAATTGTATTTTTTGGCGGCACATTTATAGGTATGAGCGCCCCACATCGATTTGGTATTTATACTGTAGCAAGCTCATCTATTTTGTTTTCAATCTTATTTGAATTCCTTGTACCAAAACTTGACGGCTATGGCGGTGCATTGGGTATTAGTGCATTTTTATCTGTATGTATTTGCCATACTTGCATTTTATTAGGTGCCCCAAGAAGTAAAAAACCGCCACCAGTTCAATAAAAAGTGGAAACTAGGCTAATTTTTATCCTGACATTAACTTTAATATATTTAAAAATTAGAGTGTAAAATATTCATGTTTTAGCCTGTTCCTTTTTTCTGCAAGTCTGTTAGAATCTCCCGCGAACTTTATTTACCCTAAATAAAGACAATCATATATGGATTTATGAAAATGAAAAAACTAATCGCAGTAGCAGCTCTATCTTTACTTCCTTTCTCAAACGCAATGGCTGACCAAGATATTGGTTGTGGTCTTGGTTCTATGTTATTTGCTGGTCAGCAAGGTAAAGGCGTTAAAATTTTAGGCGCTACAACAAACGGTACATCTGGTAACCAAACTTTTGGTATCACTTTTGGTACTCTTGGTTGTGATGGTACTGGTACAGTAACTTCTTCAGAAAAAATCGCTTTATTCATTGACGGTAACATGGAGCAACTTGCTCGTGATATGTCAAAAGGTGAAGGCGAAACTTTAGCTACTTTAGCTGAAGCTTGGGGTGTTGCAGATCAAGATAAAGCAGCGTTCAATAAGCTTGCTCAAGCACAGTTTTCTTCAGTATTTACTTCTGAAAACGTGACTTCACAAACAGTTTTAGAAAACCTAAACACTGTTCTTGCAAGTAACGCACAACTTGCTTCTTATACTCTTTCTTAATCAGCTAAATTAGCCGGTTTTATACGTATAAATAAAGCCGCTGGAGTATTTCTCTAGCGGCTTTTGTAATTTAGTGATTATGAAAAAAATATTATTTGGTTTACTGCTCGCTCTTTTTAGTACTTACTCAAACGCTCAAAGTATTGAAACAAATACATTAGCAACACACCCTTACTGGCTTAAATTAGGTCACTACCGCTTGGCCACATTAGGTGATTGGAAAAGTGAAGTAGACAGTGCTGAGTTTTTTTTATCTCCTACAGGTAAAACAAGCCCATATGACGAACTTAAAGCCACTATAGCCGCATTTAGCGGTAAAAATACTGACCCAAAAACAACACAATATCGTTGTCAGTTTCCTGCACGTTATAAATGGCTAAAAACAAAAATTGAAAATAACTGGCCCGAACTTAATTGCCCAGAGCTACAGGCGTGGCAAAAAATAATAAACCCTAAAGGGGTTACGTTAGTTTTCCCAACTGCATTTATGAATAGCCCATCATCAATGTTTGGCCACACTTTACTTCGTATTGATGCAAAAGATCAGACTCGCCATAAAGAGTTGCTCGCATTCGCAGTTAATTTTGCAGCAGAACCTGATGGCTCAGATAACGCAGCTATGTATGCACTAAAAGGCTTGATTGGCAGCTACCCTGGTAAGTTTTCACTTATGCCGTACTATAAAAAAGTACGCGAATATAATGATTTAGAATCTCGTGATATTTGGGAATACAAACTTAATTTATCAGAGCCACAGGTAGAGCTTATTTTATTGCACTTGTGGGAGCTACAATTAGCTACATTCGATTACTTTTTTATTGATGAAAACTGCTCTTACCAATTACTTGCATTATTACAACTTGCACAAGAGGACCTTGATTTAACATCGTCATTTAATATGCAAGCTATTCCATCAGATACCGTTGCAGTACTAAGAAATAACAACTTATTACAAACACCTAATTACCGCCCTGCTTTTGGTACTAAGCTTTACCATTACTCTACTCAAATGACTGACGAACAACTTGATGATGCAAGAGAGTTAATGCAAGGTGGCTCTCTCAATACTCGTAATTACTCACTGTCGCAATTAGTCGCTATTTTAGAAATGGCGTATGAATGGTTAAATTTTGAATTTTACGATAAAGCATTAAATCGTGAAGAAATTGCCCCGCGACTAACTAAGCTACTCCTAATGCGCAGCAAATATAAAGTAGCTTCGCCATTTACTAAGCCAAGCCGCCCTATTGCTTCCCCAGAGCAAGGTCATGGTTCTTCTAAAGTATCGCTAGGTAGGGTACAAAATAATAACCAAGCAAACCTTACAAATTTTGGTTATAGGCTTGCGTATCATGACTTACTAGATAGGCCTGAAGGTTTTATAGCGGGTGCACAAATTAGTTTTTTTGATTTGGAAGCCGCTATTACTGACGAAGGAAATGCAGATATTGAACATTTTTACTTATTAGATGCTATGTCGCTTGCACCCGATAACCGCGTATTTGATAGCTGGTCGTGGAACTTTAAAATGGGCTTTGACCGACAACCAAGTGACAATAAACGTTTAGGCCGCTTTTTTACAAAAGGAGGTTATGGTAAATCTTATGGCGATCCTAATAATCTACACGGCTATATTCTTGGTCAATTTGAGCTAAATACAGGCGATATAACCGACCAACTTAGTACTGGAATAGGCAGCGAAGCCGGTGTAATTTGGCAAATAAACAATAAGCATAAACTCGCTTTAACTGGCAATATATTATGGCTAACTGATAACGCAGCAAGTAAGCACAGCGAAATAGCTATAACATGGAATTACGCTGTTTCTCGCAATGTATCGCTGCGCAGCAAAGTACAGCATGCTCAATGGCATAGCCATAATTCATCAATGAGTTTAGCTATGCAGTTTTACTTTTAACTTTTTCAATATTATTTATATTTAATGCTACTTGTAGGGTAGCCAAATAGCACTCTACATTTAGCTTTTATTCCCGATGCCTTATAAACACTTTTCAATAAGTGCTCCCACTGATGAAACGTAATAACGACTGGGTTATTGCTATTAAGCTGCCCTATAATGCCGTATTTACAAGGCTTTGATTTATCTTCTTCTACAAAGGTGCCAAATAACTTATCCCAAATAATAAGTACACCTGCAAAGTTTTTATCAAGGTAACCTGCATTTATTGCGTGATGAACTCGGTGATGCGAAGGCGTATTAAATACTTTTTCAAACCAGCCTAACTTACCCACTATTTGAGTATGTACAAAAAATTGATACGCCAAATTTAATGCAACCACGCTAAATACTGTTAGCGGTTCAAATCCAATTAAAATCATAGGTAGCCAAAACATCCACATACCGGCTACGGGGTACATTAAGCTTTGCCTAAATGCGGTGGTGAAATTCATTTTAGTTGAGCTATGGTGCACCACATGTGCAGCCCACAACCAATGAATATGATGCGATGCTTTATGAAACCAATAATACAAAAAATCTTGCAGTAAAAATGCAAATGCAATACTTAATACACTCACTTCAATATCAAACAATCTATAGTCATACAACCAATTAAATAAAGGTATTAACAGCAGTGACGCAATAGCATCTGCGCCTTGGTGTAATAGCGCTAACACTGTATTTGCTAGGCTATCTTTTATGTCGTAATAGCGCTTAAACTTAATAAACTCACAGCAAACAAATATCAAAAATAACGGGCTAAGAGCGAGCAAAATAATTTCTGAGTTCATACTTTACCCGCCAAAAAATAATTATTTAAATTGTTTAACGCTTGGGTTATATCTTTTGTAATAACATATTTAAGTAATGCATTTGGCATCCACCATGGAGCTGAGCAGCTTATGCAATAGTTAAGTTCGGTAACTAAAGTATTGATGTCTTTATTTGCACTGAGGTATATATCGCCTCGATGATTAGCTACTGGTTTATCGCCTACTATTTGGTAACTGATCTGATTTTGATCGGCACTGATTATTTGCTCTGAAAAAGTTATTTTACCTATTTTCACTTGCCTAACAGATCCTTTTCCGCCTTCTATTTGCCCTTCGTCTTGTGCTTGTAGCAGCGTAAATTTGGCATTAAAAAATCGATGCAACTGTTGATGATCCAATAGTGTGCTTATTATTTGTTTTGGCTGTGCATTAAGCGTTTGTTTTATTGTTATAAGTATCATTTTTACAGCAAGAGGTTATTAGGCATTCAACTAGCATATAAAAATTTAACGTGGCAAACTTGCTAATACACGACTATTTTTTAGCTTTAGATGACAAATGCACACATTGGCTGATCATTACTTTTCAAGTATTCTTGATTACTTACAAGCGCAAGGCATTAGTACTAAAACGGCTTTGCACGCTATTAGCTTTGACGAATTTAGTAATCAGCGTACCCATCAATTAGCGCCGCGTATTAGTTTAAATAGTTACAATGCCTTATTAGTTTATGGCAAAAAAACACTTAACGATCCTCTTTTTGGTTTTACCCTAGGTCAGCAAATTCGCACTGCTGACTACGGCGTTTTAGGTTACTTAATTGAATCAAGCGATAACTTAAGCAGTGCCATTAAAGCATTGTTAAGCTACGACAGCTTGGTGGCTGATATTGGTAAAGCCAAGTTTGAACTAAATACTGATACAGCAACTATTCGTTGGATTGCTCATCAAAGTTGTAATGAGCATGTTGTTTTACGAAACATGACCGCGTGGGTAAGTGTGATTCGCCAGTTAATAAATTTAACGCTTTCGCCAAGTAGTATTAGTTTCACTTATAATTGGTTGCCATCGCAAAGGCGCGCCCTTGAATCATGGTTTAAATGCCCTGTAAAAAGCAGTGCTGAATATAATCAAATTAGCTTTCCGAGCGATTATTTGACGCTGCCCTTTAAAACCGATAACGCCATTATTAATTCTACTTTTAAGCAATTGTCAGAGCAGCAACTCTCTAACTTTAAAAGCCAGCAGTGTATTGACGATAAAGTTAATCAGTTACTTACAGCTAAAACTACCTTGCAAAACTGCAACCTAATAGGCATAGCTGATGCGCTTAATTTAACACCCCGAACGCTACAACGACGCTTAAAACAACAAAACTTAACCTTTGCTCAGCTACTCGAAAAAGAACGTAAAAAACGTGCGGATACATTAATAGCCAGCATGCCACTTGCTGATTTATCTAATATTTTAGGATTTAAAGATCAAAGCTCTTTTAATCGAGCTTTTTTACGCTGGCATAAATGCCCGCCATTACAATTTATAAAATACAAAACAGCAAGCACAGCCAAATAAGTGCAAATTATTTACGTTATATAAACATAATATATATATGTTTTAGTTAATACTCTCTACACTAGGTGTATTATTGCTTTAAAAGATTTTTTATGTTTTTGCGTGTTTTATTAAGTGCTTTTGTATTTATTTTATATAGCCCCCTGTGTAACGCCGATTCGGTTACTTTTATAGCTGAAGACCTTCCTCCTTATCACTTTAAAAATCAGCAAGGTGAAGTAAGCGGCGCTTTAGTCGACATTGCCAAAGCAGTTGTGAAGCAAACAAACTTAACCGCTAATTTTGAAATAATGCCTATGGCTCGCGTTTTTAAGGAGCATAAAACAAATACCAACGCCATAATGTTGTCTTTGTTAAAAACCCCAGAGCGGATTAATAAATATACGTGGTTAGGCGAAGTGTATTTTGCAGATGCTTATTTAATTAGCTTAAAAAGCCATGTAGATGAAGTTGTTCACTTAAATTTTGCTAAAGAGTATAAAGTAGCAACCATTCGTGGCTACCTGAGCAAAGCCTACTTAAAGCAAAAAGGCTTTACCGAAAATAACAATTTAATACTGGTCAGTTACTATAATCAACTTTGGCAAATGCTTTATAAAAACCGGATCGACTTTGTAGTAACTAATACACTTACACTTAATAACGAGCTAAAAAGCCTAGGACTCGATCCTAGCCTAATAACAAAACGAATTCATTTAAGCGATCTTCCCTCCTCACTTAATTTTGCAGCAAGTAATCAACTTAATCCTAAAACAGCTAAAGCACTCTCTGACGCATTAAGTAATATTAAAGAAAATGGTGAATATCATGCCATTTTAAACAAGTGGCAACTTTTATTACCAAACACGACTAACATGCAGCACTAACCATAGTTAAAGCCCGGCATTAGTTATTGGCAGTGGTTATTTAGTTATTTGCTAAACGCGGCAAAGCAAACTACAAAATTAAAAATCTCCTCCCCCCCAAAAAATAGACTACACCTTAGCGCCAAAATCTACGTTAAATATCACTAAGAGAATAGCCAAGCACATAAAAAATACATACCGGAAACACCTCCATAAAAGCCGTTAAAAAACACCTCAACCAAATTGGTATAACAATAAATCATTTTAAAAATATTTAATTTTACTAATTGGTAAGTTTTAATTGTTAAATTGGTATGCTAGATTGAGATTAAGCGATGCCTGTACCGCACAATTTTTACTTCATCACACAGAGACAATAATGATAAAAAATACATCCACATTTAAACTTACGGCTTTAGCCGTTATCACCCCTTTACTTTTTACCGCTTGTTCAAGTACCCAAAGCACTAATCAGCAAAGCGATGCACCGGTACCTGCAACAAAGTTTGATTTATCTCACTGGAAAATAAATGTACCAGTTGATTTAAACAACGACGGTAAAATTGATGAAATAGATGTAGAAGAAATTCAGACTTACGCACACCCTGATTTTTTCTACCTTGATGAAAAAGGCTACATGGTATTTACCTCCCCTAATAAAGCGCTTACAAGTGCTAACTCTACTAATACCCGTAGTGAACTTAGACAAATGATCCGTGGATCAAATACTAAAATTAAAACTAAACACTCTAAAAACAACTTTGCTTTAGCTGTTCACCCGCTATCTGACCGATTTGGTTCTGTTGGTGGAAAAATGGAAGCAACGTTAAAAGTAGATCACGTTGCGCTACGTGCGACTGATCCTGATAAAAAAGCAGCTTACTCGGTTGTTGTAGGACAAATTCACGCGGGTAAAGATCAGGCACTTATTGATACCAAGCTTGGTTATGGCTGGGGCAATGAACCAATTAAAATATATTACAAAAAATGGCCTGGGCACAAAACAGGCTCAGTTTTTTGGAACTACGAACGTAATTTACCTAAAACAAATCCTGACCGTAAAGACATTACTTACCCTGTTTGGGGTAATACATGGGAAAACCCTAACGAGCCAGGCAGCGCCGGTATTGCACTAGGTGAAGAATTTAGCTACACGGTAAATGTGTATAAAAATGTTATGCACCTTACATTTAGCACACAAGGCAAAGAAGACGTTAACTACTCTATTAACTTAGGTAATAACGTAGATGCTTATGGCAAAGTAGACGAAAAAGATCATCCAAATGGTTACGCTGCAGATTGGCATTACTTTAAAGCCGGCGCTTATAACCAATGTAGTACTAAAAGCGCGAAAGGTATTTGGTACCCAGGTTGTTTAGGTACTGGCGATTGGTCTACAGATAAACAAAATGGCGATTACGCTCAAGTAAGCTTTAGTAAACTTGCGTTAAGCCCAGCGACACCGCCAACAAAATAACTAGGCTAGTACAGCCTCAGATAAGTAATTTTTTAGTGATGTAAACAGTGGCGTTGGTAGATTATTAATATCGCACCAGCGCCACTTTAAACATTTATTAGGCTCTTTAAGCTCAGGCTCCCCGCCTTCAAAATCAGCTTTTACATACAACGTAATATAGTGTTTGTTCTCTGCTGTAAAAATATCATTGGTAAAATCAAGCTTAGTAATTTTACTTACCTTTAAACCTGTTTCTTCAAACACTTCTCGTATTGCACATTGCTCAACACTTTCACCAAACTCTAAATGCCCACCAGGTGTTGCCCATGTATTAGCACCGTGCGCACCAATGCGCTCACCTAGTAAAATTGTGTTTTGGCGCATTATAATAACCGCAACCCCTACTCTTACTACGTTACTCATATCGTATTTTCTCTTATTTTTACTGCCCGCCATGCTGAACCACACGCTTTGTATTGTCAATTTGGTATTTTTAAAACCAGTGTATTGATTAACTTTTAGCCGACCAAGGTCGAATAGCTTGCTTGCTAAAAAAAGCCTACATTTTGTAAGGTCTCTCACACACAAATTTAGCTTTAGGAGCCTTACATGTCAGGCGAATATAAACAGCAATATACTGCCTTTAAACAAAACCCAGCCCAATTTTGGCTCGAACAAAGTAAAAATATTCCATGGTATAAAACCCCCACAAAAGCATACACACAAGACGACGACGGGCTTTATCATTGGTTTAGTGACGGGCAATTAAACACCAGTTTTTTAGCGCTAGACCAACACGTTATTGCCGGATTTGGCGAGCAAACTGCACTTATTTACGACTCCCCAGTCACTAATACAAAGCAGACTTATAGCTACTCACAACTGCAACAAGAAGTTACTAAATTTGCAGGCGTAATACAATCGTTAGGTGTTACAAAAGGCGATCGCGTTGTTATTTATATGCCAATGATCCCACAAGCTGTTATTGGTATGTTGGCGTGTGCTCGTCTTGGTGCTATTCATTCGGTGGTATTTGGTGGGTTTGCTGCACACGAATTAGCTGTACGCATTGATGATGCCAAGCCCAAGCTTATACTTAGCGCCTCATGCGGTGTTGAAGTAAACAGCGTTATTGAATACAAACCACTCATTGATAACGCAATAGACTTAGCTACGCACAAAGTAGAGCACTGCATTATTTATCAGCGTCCACAAGTTACCGCCACTCTTAAGCCTAAACGAGACATAGATTGGACCCAGGCAATGCAAACGGCTGCAAGCGCAGATCCGGTGCCTGTAAATGGAGATGACCCGCTTTATATTTTATATACCTCAGGCACGACAGGCACACCCAAAGGCGTAGTGCGCGAAAATGGCGGTCACGCAGTGGCAATGCAATACAGCATGGAAACCGTTTATGGTATGAAGCCCGGCGACGTATTTTGGGCAGCGTCTGACATTGGCTGGGTAGTTGGGCACTCTTATATAGTTTACGCGCCGCTAATGTATCGCTGCGCGACCGTATTATATGAAGGTAAACCTGTTAAAACCCCCGACGCCAGTGCATTTTGGCGCGTGGTTGAAGAATATAAAGTAAATGCATTATTTAGTGCCCCCACCGCCTTTAGAGCAATTAAAAAAGAAGATCCAAATGCCGATGGTTTTAATCAATACGATACCTCAAGCTTAAAACGTTTATTTTTAGCTGGCGAGCGATTAGACCCTCCCACTTACGAGTGGCTTAAAGAAAAAACCAAACTGCCAGTGCTCGATCATTGGTGGCAAACAGAAACCGGCTGGGCTATTGCTTGTAACCCTGTAGGGCTTGAGTACTTAGCAACAAAACCTGGCAGCTCTACCGTGCCTACTCCAGGTTTTGACGTGCGAATATTAGATATGGATGGCAATGAATGCGCAGCTAACGAGCAAGGCGCCGTGGTAATTAAACTGCCACTTCCACCAGGTTGCCTACCAACTATTTGGCAAGATACCTCGCGTTTTAAAGCAAGCTACCTAAATGAATACGAAGGTTATTATTTATCTGGCGATGGCGGTTATATTGATGAAGACGGCTACCTATTTATTATGGGCAGAACCGACGACGTTATAAATGTAGCAGGGCATAGGCTTTCTACTGGCGAAATGGAAGAGATAGTAGCCGCGCACCCTGCTGTTGCTGAATGCGCTGTTTTTGGTGTGAACGATCCCCTCAAAGGGCAACTCCCTATGGGAATGATCGTGCTCAAAAATGATTTTATAGGCTCAAGTACCGACGTAGAACAAGCGCTTGTTTTAAGTGTTCGTAATCAAATTGGCGCTATTGCGTGCCTTAAAAATATAGTTAGCGTAGATAGGTTGCCCAAAACACGCTCGGGTAAAATACTGCGTAAAAATTTACGTCAACTAGTTGATGGCGAAGAGCTACAAATACCTTCAACCATAGATGATGCCAGTATCTTTGAAGAAATAAACCAACAACTAACACAAAGATAAACCCAACCAACCTATCTAAAGCCATTTTTATAATGGCTTTTTATTTATGCCTTATATTTGATCCTTTGACTTAAGTTTAGGTTTAGTTTTAAGTTTTAAGTTTTAATTTAACCAATAACTGAAATTTTTTACGGCTTTGTACTTTCTTCTTTTAATAGCGTTATTAATTTAATCAATTTTAAAAGGAATGGTGTATGCCCCGCTTGCTACAAAAACTATTAACTACAGCCCTATTATTTATAGGCTTTGCCACACAAGCCTATGAAATAGAAGACTTAGGGGACGGCTTACACCGCTTTATAGACGACAGACACCGCTCAGTATTTTTAATCACTTCTGAGGGCGCAATTGTTACCGACCCGCTTAATAAAAAAGCCGCCATCTGGTTAAACGAGCAAATTAAAACCCGCTTTAACGTACCGGTAAAGTATGTAATTTATAGCCATAATCACAGCGATCATATTTACGGCGCCGAGGTATTTAAAAGCCCGCACACCACGTTTGTAGCGCATAAACTCGCTGCGCAAGATATTAAAAACACAAAAATGAAAACGGTAGCGCCCAGCCTTACTTTTGATGACGAGCTACTACTTACTCTTGATGATTCAACAGTAAAGCTTAACTACCATGGTCCAAACGATGGTCGTGGTTCGGTTAGTGTATTGTTCGAAAAGCAAAAAACGTTATTTGTGGTTGATTGGATTGTTATTGGTAGAATGCCGTGGCAAAAACTGTGGAGTTACGATATTCAAGGCATGATTAACTCAACCCAAGCGGTACTCAAATACGACTTTAATACTTTTGTAGGTGGACATGCCGATATTGGCAGCAAGGCTGATGTAGCGCGTTACTTAAGTTATATAGAGCTTTTATATAGCCAAGTAACAGCAGGCATTTTAGCAGGCAATACGCTTGACGAAATTAAACAAAATGTAAAGTTAGACCAATTTAGTGACTTTAAACAGTTTGGTGCATGGTTACCGCTTAACATAGAAGGCGTGTACGAGCGTTTAATGGAAGAGTCTGGTATGGGTTGGCGCAGCGATTTATAGGTTTTAGTCTAATAATCATTGGTATTGCCGTATTTAACGCAATACCAATGTATTCATTAATTAAATAAGGTTATTACTGATCAAACCTTTTTAATCTATCCCAATTACTTTAAGCAGTAACCTACATATAAACCGAGTAAGTAGTACTCCAAAAGCTCGCTAACGTTGTCAATATTTACTGCGTCTAGCTCATTTACACAAAACCACGCTTTGACAATAACCATGCTTTATAGGCTGGGTATATTTAGGTATTTTAAAAACTTCTTAGATTTACCAAGCATTCATAGGTATTTTTAAAGTTACTTGGCTACCATCTTCATTCTCTAAAAGTAATTGTAAAATCTCTCCAGATTCCTTGCGCATTAATTCTTTTGCTTCACTGGCAGGGCAGCCTGGAATTTTACAGCCTTCTATAGAAATGATTTTCTGTCCTGCAACAATCCCTGCTTTTTCAGCGGGTGAATTAGGCTCTACTTTTTCAATAACAAATGATGTTACCGTCGGGCTAAAAAAACCATCAGCCCCGACGTTCCCCAAAACTCCAAGTTTAACCTTCTCTGCAGCCAAGGCATTGAAAGAAGTAATTGAGATTAAAATAATTATGAATTTGAACATATGAATTAACACTCCATGTAAGTCTATTTAAGCTATAAGAAGCGATGAGTAATAGTTCGCTAAAATGTTTAGCTGAGTTGGATTAAGTCAACTATTGCGAATCTGGCTTGATGGTATCGTTAGCTATGAAGCAAGTCAAAATGGTATACCATCACCTTGATTTTCTTCATTAAGTATTCTTATTAGGCTTAAGGGGGCATCCATTGGATCTTTGCTGAAGTTAATAATATCTTGAATTCCAAGTGCAACTCCTGAATTAAACAATTTATCGCCTGCTGAACTGAAAGCAAAATCAATCACCTCTTGGGCATCATACGACCCAAAAAGATTAAAGTAGCTATCTAAAAGTATCCCTTTATGATCTTTTTCATTGAAAGGTGATTGAGAAATAATATGCAATTGAAATCCCATAATATAACCGGATATTAATTTGTCATGCTTAGATAACGAAATTAACTCTTCAGGACTAATTGGTAATATCATCATTTGACCAGAAAAAGTAGAACCAATTGCATCAATTAATTTCTCAATTTTCTTTCCCTTACCAAATCCAAACATAAAGCTTATCCTTTCTTGCATGCTAAAGACGTAGCACTAAGCAGTGCTAAAACTGCAGGTTATAATGTATAGAAAAAACCTAACAAATTGCTTTAATTAACTTTAACTGAAGCTAAACGTCTTCGTGTTTTCTAAGTTGACTTTGTATATATTCAAGAACATTAAAGCTAGCCAACCATGTAGTAAACTCATTATTGTTAATATTTCCTTTCACATACTCATTAATTGCGATTGTTTCAGTTGATATTGTCTCTGTTGTTGACCAACTAATGTCAGTTAAAAGTGACAGTGCTTTAGGAAAAATTAAAAAATTAGATTGGATGAAATTTGCTACTTCTTCAGTATTATTAAACCACTCTAAATGAGAATGGCTTGAATTTAAAAGAGGGTGGATTTGCTTATCCGTTTGGTACTTCCCATAGTGCACACCGATCAACTCAAGCTCATCTCCAGAGCCTGTTTGATGCGTTCGTATTCTATTGAACATTGAATGTACATTAGACTCACCTATTTTGATTTTGTCTAAATTAACACTCCGTACTGCGTATATTATTTTACTCATTATTTGTTACATAAATCGAACATTATAAGAAACTCAACAAGTTAGCTGTACAAAATTAACGTACATCCCTACTCGCGCTACCCTCACTTTTCTTACCTACAGTTTTAGCAAATTACTTAACACATTACTATCACTAAGTTTTTTATGTTCTCAGCGTTAAATTAAATATTTTTGAATATAAAAAAAACGCGCTCAAGCAATTTTAAAGATGCCTTAGCGCGGTTTTTATATTTTAAATCTAAGTATTAAAAAAAGCGTATTAACTAAAATCGACCACCACTTCATAACGCCCAGGCATGTCGTTTACTTCGTATACCCAACCGTGTCGTTTTATTATTTTTTCGCTTAACTCCACCCCTAAACCGTAGCCAATATTGGCGGGCTTATTTGTGTTATTAGCAGTGTGTGGCGTATCCGTTTGTACGCTGCTATTTACTTATAGAGATCTCGTTGTGCAATATGCCATTACCTTGATAGCTTGGCTGACTACTACACGCAGCAAGCGTGCAACTAAGTGCAAATAAAAAACCGGTTGAGTGCTTTTTAAAATAAACCATTTAACTATGCCTAATTCGTACTATTACACATAGCTTATTAGGTCGAGGGTTAAGGAGGGGTTAAATGATTTAATCTAAATGTTGGGTTATTAATTTAACAGTAAAAAGTAATCACTTTAGATTTTTTACATCGTTATAAATTTTGCAGCTGCTCTATCAACCATTTATGGATTGGGCTGTTATTGGTACGCGGATGCCATGCGGCTATTACTTTAAAGGTAGGAGGCAGAGCTTCTATTTTTAGCTGTTTAACTTTGCTGTTTGGTAATAATCTTGATGGGTAAAACGCTAGCATATCGGTTGTATGTAAAATGTCGGGCACTGCTGAAAAACTCGGTACCGACATTACAATATTACGTTTTAGCCCTTGGCTTTCAAACCACTGATCGTGCGATCCGCGCAAATTAGCGCGCGATGGCGACACCACTAGCTGTGAATGCTTTGCAAATTGCGCCAAACTCAAAGGTTCAGTGTAAGTAGTGTTACCTATACCGGTAATACACAAATGCTGTTCTTCAAACAAAGTGATATAAGAAAGGTTGTCGGGTATAAATTCTGGAAAGCTTATCAGCAAATCAAGCTCGCCTGCCGTTATAAGTTGATTAACGTTGTCAGACGCAAAGTCGCGCACTATCAGCTTTAAACCTGGCGCTTCGCGGCGGGTAATATTAAATAATTGCGGCAATAAGGCCTGCGTGGCGTAGTCGGTTGCGCTTATGGTAAACACACCTTTATAAGTTTGCGGACTAAACAGCTCGGGCTCTAATAACGATTCTAATTGCTTTAAAATATGATTAATAGGCGCCTTGAGTCCTTGCGCTTTAGGAGTAGCAACCATGTTATTGCCTTGGCGAATAAACAAGCGATCGTCAAATAAGTCTCGTAGCTTTCGTAGTTGCTCACTAATAGCTTGTTGCGTTAACCCCATTTTTTTGGCTACTTGCGAAAGATTTTGCAGTTCTAATAAGCTACTGAGTACTCTTAACTGTTTTATATCGAGCCGACTAATACCATTCATAATTGTATGCTGCACAAAAAAGTGTTGTTTCAAATTGTATCTTTAAATCTCTATGCTGCCAATGTTGCTTAACCACTATTTAAGCCTTTGTTTGCTTTATAAGAGAATTTAAAATGAAATCAGAATTAGTTAATACCGCCCCTTTATTCTCATCAATTGAGCTTGGCCCTTTTACACTCAAAAACCGTATTGTGATGCCACCTCTTACTCGCTCTCGCAGCACTCAGCCTGGCAATATTCCTAATGAATTAATGGCTGAGTATTATGCGCAGCGGGCATCGGCTGGTTTTATGGTTACCGAAGGCACACAAATAGAACCTCGTGGACAAGGTTACGCTTGGACCCCAGGTATTCACTCGCAAGCACAAATTGAAGGCTGGAAAAAAGTAACACATGCAGTACATGCTAAAGGCGGTGTTATTTTTGCTCAGCTTTGGCATGTAGGGCGCGTATCGCACACCACGCTACAACCAAATTCAGGTAAACCGGTTGGCCCTTCAGAGATTATTGCTGACAATGTAAAAGTATTTATTGAAACCGCACCTGGTGAAGGCGCATTGGCTGAACCAAGTGAGCCCCGTGCACTAAGTACTACTGAGGTTGGCAAGCTGGTAAACATGTATGCGCAAGCTGCACGTAATGCTCTAGAAGCAGGCTTTGATGGCGTAGAGCTTCATTGTGCTAACGGGTATTTAGTTAATCAGTTTATTTCTGAACATACTAATAACCGTGACGATCAATACGGTGGAACGCTTAGTAATCGCCTGCGCTTTTTAAAAGAGATAGTTGAAGCGGTAAGTGACGTTGTAGGCTCTGATCGTTTAGGTGTTCGCTTTGCTCCTTTATTTGAAAGCACAGATGAAACACGAGTGTATCTAGGACTTGTTGAATCAAACCCTCATCATACTTATGTACAAGCCGTTAAAGTGCTTGAGCAAGCTGGCATTGCTTACTTATCAATAGCGGAAGCTGATTGGGAAAATGCTCCTGATTTACCACAAGAATTTTATAAAGCAGTACGAGCTGAATTTTCAGGTCGCATTATTTATGCTGGTAAATACACAGTAGAAAAAGCGGTACGTATTTTAGGTGAAGGTTACGGTGACTTATTTGCATTTGGTCGCCCATTTATAGCTAACCCTGATTTACCAGAGCGTATAGCGAATAATTGGACGTTTAACGAGGCCGATGCAGCCACTATGTATGGCGGTACTGAAGTAGGTTATAGCGACTATCCTTTTTATCAAAAGTAGCCCACCTAAACTCTAAACGATATATGGAATTGGTATAGAACCAATACGGTTTTATAACAGGTAGCTTAATTAAGCTACCTGTTTTGAGGTAAGAAAAGGTGTTGATAACACTGCTGAATTTGTTATTAGTTGTTCTCGACAATTGCTCTTTCATTTCTCTACCTTCTGCATTTATGCAGCCATATATCAGTCATTTTTTAATAGAGTTAGCGTTAGATTGAATCTCTCAAATTGATTAAGTATTACTGCGGATTGGTATTAGCGTCAAGAATAGTAAAGATAAGTAAAAGGGTGTAAAGCCTCCCTACAGTTGCCCCTATATGCAGTTGGCATTCAGTTTCAAACGTCAATACTAGCCATGTTAACCACAAACGAGGCAATATTATGAAACTTACATTTATACTACCTGCACTATTAGTTATGGGCACTTTATCTAGTTTTGCATTTGCAGCACCACATGATAGATATGCAAAGCAAGAATATAAAAAGGTTCAGCTAAAACGAGAACTGAAAAAAATTAACCAAACTAAGGTAATCAAGTATGTTCCAGTTAAAGTTGTTAAAAGAAACGTTAATAACACAGCATTTGTTAAAGTTAATACCATAACGTATCACCCTAGCCTTAAATTTATTAAAAGATAAATGCGCACTTTAAAATATAAAGTCATGTTTGCGGCAATAAACAACGCGCCGCAAACTTAGCTTTTTACACCACTTAAACTCTATTATTGGTATTTTCCCATCTAAAAATGCACGGAAATAACGTTTTCTAAGCACAACAAAAAAGTCCAAATACATAATTTAATAGCAATATTATTAAAATATCTCTCGTAATACCCCCCTTAAAAAGAACAGAATTACCCTTAAAAATCGTCAAAAACTAGATATTATGTCAAGAACCGTCAGTAAAATGTAAAAAGCTGTAAGCATAGCTCCGTTTGCTGTTGTATGTCAGTTAACATTCAGTTTGAACCGCTAGTATTGAACCCAGTTATGTAAAAACATAAACGAGGCAATACTATGAAACTTACTTTTTTACTACCTGCACTGCTCGCCATTGGCGCAGTATCAGGCTCTGCGCTTGGAGCACAAAACGAGCGAGAGAATGATAAAAGCTTTAAACGTGACCACGACAAACGTGTTGAATATAAACGCGATGAACGCCGCCATGAAAAAAAGCAGCGTATTGAGCATAAAAAAGAAAAACGAGAAGACCGTAAGCAAGAAAAACGTAAACTTGCTAAGTACAAGCAGGAAAAGCGTGAACAATACCGCTACAACCAGCGCAAATATAACTACTTAACAAACCATAATAATTCAGTCGCTTACAGACAAAATCGATTTATAAACCATTTACCACGCAATAGCGCATCGATTAGATTTAATGGTATTTCGTTTACGTTTAACGACGGCCTTTACTACCGTAAAGCTAAAAGAGGCTACCACGTAGTTACGCCACCTAGAGGCCTGCGTATAAATACGCTACCAAGAAATTACAGGCATTTTAAGCATCACAATACCACCTACTACACATATCAAAACGTGTATTACGTCGCAAATAATGACGGTTATACAGTGGTTGATGAGCCACCAACCCGTCTTAATCAGGCAATAAAAGTGGGTAATGTGAATGATTATAGCTTGGGCCAAACTTACGATTCATTGCCTCAGGCAGCACAGGCCGTAATAATTAACTCGCAGCAGTATTTTAAATACGGCGATATTTATTTTTTACCGCAAATAAGTGGTGACGACATAAAATACCTTGCTATCAAGCTAGGTTAAATCCGCTATAAATTAAAAGGCCTTGCTACCAATAGCAGGGTCTTTTTCATTTCCCCTGTAGGTAGTAACTTAAAGCAATAAAATCAATTCCCTCTCTAAGCATTAACATGTCTTAGTATTTGTAAGCTTTTTTGCTAAACTAGCTCGCATATTAATAGTGAGAGTGTATTTATGTCGGGTGAGTTTCCACGTGCTGGTTTTTGGCGCCGTTTTGCGTCGTTAGTTTACGATACGTTAGCCATTATTGCGTTTGCGATGTTAACTGTAGTGCTGTATTTATTTGCAGTACAAGGGCTTATTTCTCTCGATGTAATTAGTTTAAATGGCGCAGAGGATGTATCTGCCTTTATTCAAAATTCAAATCTTCTTTCGGGTATTCGTACCGCTCTTTTAATTATTGTTACCTTAGTATTTTTTGGCTACTTTTGGACTAAAAGCGGGCAAACCATTGGCATGCGTGCATGGCGTTTAAAAGTACAAACTATTGAGGGTAATTTAATTAGCTGGCCACAATCAATTATCCGCAGCGTTAGCGCTTTACTCGGTTTAGGTAATTTGGTGGTGTTAGTAGATTTTAAAAACAAAAAAGCACTGCAAGATTACATCTCTAAAACAGAAGTTATTGCACTTACTAAAGAAGAAAACAGACGTATTTATAGTGAGCTTGATTAATACCAACTTTTCAAATCGTGAGTTAAGCGGTAGTTAAGCGGTAGTTAAGCGGCAGTTAAGCGGTAGTTAAGCGGTAGTTAAGCGGTAATTAAAAAGCAAAAAGGGTGACCAGTGGTCACCCTTTTTCATGCTTTGAATAGGTAAATCTATACCCGTTTATTCATCAAATATGTCGCAAAGCCTATGAATATAATACTGGGCAATACCGCCCCTATAATGGCAGGTATTTGGTAAACCATAACGACAGGGCCAAATATTTCATTAGTTAAGTGAAACACAATCCCCGTTACAACACCCATAATAATACGTGCGCCCATAGTAACGGTACGTAGTGGGCCAAATATAAACGAGAGCGCCACCAGCAGCATTACCGCAACAGATACTGGCTGCATCAACTTACGCCATAGAGCAAGCTCATAGGTACTTGTGTCTTGTTCGTTTTGCTCTAAGTAACTTAAATACGACCAAAGCCCAGTAAATGAAAGTGACTCCGGTTTTACCGAAACAACCCCTAACTTTTCAGCTGTGAGCTGCGAAGGGTAAAACTCTTCTGGTAATTGCTCTGTTGTGGTTTTTTCGCTAGTAATAATAACCTTATTTACGTCACGAAGTAGCCAGCCTTCTTTTCGGCTCAGTGCATCTCTTGCTTTAGTAATTTGGGTAAGCTCTAGCGATTTATCAAAGTGGTACATGTGTACCCCGTTGAGCCTGCCGTTTTCATCAACATCTTCAATATTAATAAAATTATTGCCGTCTTTAGCCCATACACCTTTTTGTGTATTAAACACATCGCCGCCATGTATTGCTTGGTTTCGCATTTCTTTAGCGTGTAATTGCGCTTCAGGTGCACCCCATTCGCCAAGTGCCATCATGCATACAGCCATAAATATGGCCGTTTTCATCACTGAACCAATTATTTGTAAGCGCGACATACCAGCGGCTTGCATCACTACCAGCTCACTGTTTGAGGCAAGTGCCCCCAAACCCGTTAAGCCACCAATTAGCGCGGCCATCGGAAAAAACACCACTAAATCGCCAGGTATTGTGTAAAGCGTGTAAAGCATTGCGGTCATTAAGTCGTAACTGCCGCGCCCTACCGACTTTAACTGGTCGATAAATTTAATTAAGGTGCTAATACCAACAAGTACCAACAATGCAAAGCCGGTAGTTTGTAAAATACTGCGGCCTAAATACCAATCAAGCGTTTTCATCATGAGCCTAACTCCCGCTTAGTTACAACGGCTTTAAGCCAAGCGCCCAGTGGTCGCCCTTTTATAATTAATAACCCACCTATAAACAGGGCACTTAGGTGAATCCACCACAAGCCGATTGAAGGCGGGATTTTGCCATCTTCAACTGCAAATTTAGCGGCATTTAGTAAAATAAAGTAGCCTAAGTACAAGCTAATAGCAGGCACTAGTTTTGCAAATTTACCTTGGCGAGGATTAACCACACTTAGCGGCACTGCCAGTAAGGTAAGTAGTGGGATTGATAACGGAATAGCGAGTCGCCATTGCCATTGAGCAATAGATTCAGGAGTGTTTATAGCCAATAATTGGTTAGTTGGCACAGCCTCTAATTTACGGCGTTGATGCTCTATTTCTTGTTCTCGTATTTGTACGCTGTAACCGTCAAATTCTGTTAAATTAAGTGCAGGCGTTGTGCCGTCTGTTTCGTAACGTTTACCGTCTGTTAGTACTAGCTGTTGCTCACCATTTACGGCCTCAACCACAACACCTTGCTGTGCATATACTAAGCGCGCTAGATTGCCTTTTTCGCTATCAGGTAACTGTGCAACAAATACCTTATTGAGCTCTTTGCCGCCTTTTTCAATATTATGAATAAACACCACGGCTTTTTCGTTACCGGTTTCTTGGAACCGCCCAGCTCTGAGTGCAGATAACCCTGCATCGGCTTTGGCTTGTTCTTTCAATTGATACTCTTGCTCGCTTGCCCACGGCGCTATATACATAGTCAATGCAGCGGCTAATATGGCAAGCCCAACGCTTGATATAAGCGTTACGCGCACAACATACCATTCACTTACGCCACAGGCTTTAAGGACGGTCATTTCGCTATCGGCGTAAATACGGCTGTAAGCCAAAATAATGCCTAAAAATATACTCAGCGGAAGTATTAGCGAGGCTAGTTGTGGAAGCTTTAGTGCAATCATCGATAGCACTAATTTAGCAGGAATGCTGCCCTCAGAGGCATCACCTAAAATACCAACTAACTTTTGTGACAAAAATATTGTCATTAAAGTTAAAAATACGGCGACCTGCGATTTTAAAACCTCAGCGGTCAAATAACGGAAAATTAGCAATGCTCGCCCCTGTTAAACATGGAATTTCACTACGATAGTGAGAATTGAATAGTTAAATAGCTATTTTACCCAATTAATACCGGCAAATAGGCTATTATTATAAGCCATCAAATTTAATTATCCTACCTAAGTGCACGATATAATGTTGCATTAGTAGCCCTTAAGCATATAAAGTTCAATTACACAGTAAGAGTCTAGCAAAATCAGCTAAAATAAGAATTATCCTTACATAAGTTACGTAGATAAGACTAGAAAATACTTTTTTAGCCCCAACTTACTAACTTAAATGACTCAAAATCAGGAGTGACAATGGAATTTAACGTAAAAAGTGGTAGCCCAGAAAAACAGCGCAGCGCATGTATTGTGGTTGGCGTTTACGAGCCACGTAGGTTATCCCCCATTGGTGAACAACTCGATAAAATTAGTGATGGCTATATCTCTAATTTACTTCGCCGTGGCGACTTAGAAGGTAAGCCAGGCCAAGTTTTATTATTGCATCATGTACCCAATGTATTAAGCGAGCGCATATTGCTTGTAGGTTGTGGTAAAGAGCGCGAGCTTGATGATAAGCAATATAAACAAATTATTTCTAAAACTATTAATACTTTAAACGAAACAGGCTCTATGGAAGCAGTCTGCTTTTTAACAGAGCAACACGTTAAAGGTCGCGACACTTACTGGAAAGTTCGTCAAGCAGTAGAAACAACGCAAGATTGCTTATATACGTTTAACCAATTAAAAAGTAAAAAAGTAGACCCTCGTCGTCCACTTCGTAAAATGGTGTTTAACGTACCAACACGACGCGAACTAACGATTGGCGAAAGTGCCATTGAGCATGGTTTAGCCATTGCTGCAGGTAGTAAGCTGTGTAAAGACGTGGCTAATATGCCACCAAATATTTGTAACCCAGTGTACTTAGGCGAGCAAGCACAAGAGTTGGCAACTAATTTTGACAACATCACTGTTGATATTATTGGCGAAAAGCAAATGGCAGAACTAGGCATGAATTCTTACCTAGCTGTTGGCCGAGGTAGTGATAACGAATCAATTATGTCGATTATTAACTACAAAGGCGCCGCTGACGACCAAGCCCCTATTGTACTTGTTGGTAAAGGCTTAACGTTTGACTCAGGCGGTATTTCATTAAAACCAGGCGAAGGCATGGACGAAATGAAATACGACATGGGCGGCGCTGCAGGTGTTATTGGCGCAATGCGTGCACTTGCACAAATGCAATTGCCAATTAACGTTATTGGTGTTTTAGCTGGTTGTGAAAATATGCCTGGCTCAAACGCGTATCGCCCAGGTGATATTTTAACAACAATGTCGGGGCAAACAGTTGAAGTGTTAAACACCGACGCTGAAGGTCGTTTAGTATTGTGCGACGCACTAACGTACGTTGAACGCTTTAATCCAGATACGGTTATTGACGTAGCAACACTTACTGGCGCTTGTATTGTAGCCCTTGGCGCGCATGCGACTGGTTTACTATCAAACCATAACCCACTTGCACACGATTTATTAAAAGCGTCTGAGCAAAGTGGCGACCGCGCATGGCAGTTACCGTTATGGGATGACTATCAAGATCAGCTAGAAAGCCCATTTGCTGACTTTACAAACTTAGGTGGACGCTCTGCGGGTACTATTACTGCGGCATGTTTCTTGTCTAAATTTACTAAAAAGTATCATTGGGCGCATTTAGATGTTGCCGGTACAGCGTGGCGCAGTGGCGCTAAAAAAGGCGCAACGGGTCGACCTGTACCAATGCTTACTCAGTATTTATTAAATAGAGCTGGCGTAAGTGAAGCCGCTCAAGATTAAACACACTGTTTAGCTATTTATAAGGCGCCATTTGGCGCCTTATTTATTTGTGTATTAATTGAAGCAAACCCCGTTATATGGCAAAATCTGCCTCTTAATTTATGTATATCAATTTGGTATACATTCAATGTCATGGGAAACCCCGATACAATGAACATGAATGCTAAATTTTTCGTTCTAAAGCAACAAGATGAGTCTAAAGCGAAGGCTGACGATCATTTTGCTTTGGCTGCTCAAATTGCGGCCGATCAGTATCGAAATGGGCAGCGTGTGTTTATTTGTGTTAACGATAACGAAGCTGCCTGTGCCATTGATGAAATAATTTGGGCATTCGATCCAGATAGTTTTGTGCCACATAATTTACAAGGTGAAGGCCCTAAAGGCGGCGCACCTGTAGAAATTGGTATTACGCCACCTGTTGGCAATCGTAAAGTTTTAATTAACTTGGCTACTCAGTTACCGGATTACATTCGTCGGTTTAACCAAGTTTTTGATTTTGTACCCGTAGAAGCAGCGGCTAAACAAGCAGCCCGCGAGCGTTTTAAAAAGCTACGCCAACTCGGTGCCAATCTCACCACGCAAGATATTAATAGCTAGCCAATCAGGCAAACTAACCAACTAATTTAAGTACTTATTTAAGGTTCTGTGTAATGGATAAAACCTACAATCCGCAAGATATTGAACAGTCTCTATATCAAGACTGGGAACAAAAAGGCTACTTTAAGCCATCTGGCAAAGGCGTACCATATTCAATTATGATCCCGCCGCCAAATGTCACTGGTAGCTTACACATGGGCCACGCCTTCCAAGATACAATAATGGATACCCTAACGCGTTTTAAACGTATGCAAGGTAACAACACATTATGGCAAGTAGGTACTGACCACGCAGGTATTGCAACGCAAATGTTAGTTGAGCGTAAACTGCATGCCGAAGAAGGCAAAACACGCCACGATTTAGGCCGCGAAGATTTTATTAATAAAATCTGGGAATGGAAAAAAGAATCGGGCGGCACTATCACTAAGCAACTTCGCCGCCTTGGCGCATCTGTTGATTGGGATCGTGAACGTTTTACAATGGATGATGGTTTATCTGAAGCTGTTAAAGAAGTGTTTGTACGCCTTCACAAAGAAAACCTAATTTACCGAGGCAAGCGCCTAGTAAACTGGGATCCAAAATTACACACGGCTATTTCTGATCTTGAAGTTGAAAACAAAGACAAGCAAGGCCACATGTGGAACTTACGTTACCCACTAGCTGATGGCGTTACAACGCAAGATGGAAAAGACTACATTGTAGTAGCAACTACGCGTCCAGAAACCATGCTTGGCGACTCGGGTGTTGCAGTAAACCCTGATGACGAACGCTACATAGATTTAATCGGTAAAGAGATTTTATTACCTATCGTTAATCGTCGTATTAAAATTGTTGCTGACGAACATGCCGATAAAGATAAAGGCACGGGCTGTGTAAAAATAACCCCAGCGCACGACTTTAACGATAACGAAGTGGGCAAGCGTCATCAAATGCCGATGATCAACATTTTCGATAAAGACGCCGCTATTTTAACCCAAGGTGAAACATACACCTTTGACGGTAAAGAGCTTGAGTTTGATGCGCCAATTCCTGAGCGCTTGCGCGGGCTTGATCGTTTTGCAGCGCGTAAAGCAATTGTGGCAGAATTTGAAGAACTAGGCCTACTTGAAAAAATTGAAGACCATGGTTTAACGGTTCCTTACGGCGATCGCTCTGGCGTGGTAATTGAGCCACTACTTACCGACCAATGGTATGTACGTGTTGCACCACTTGCTGAACCTGCAAAAGACGCTGTTAAAAATGGCGATATTCAATTTGTACCTAAGCAATACGAAAACATGTACTTCTCGTGGATGAACGACGTACAAGATTGGTGTATTTCACGCCAGCTTTGGTGGGGTCACCGTATCCCAGCTTGGTACGACAATGAAGGTAACGTATTTGTTGGTCGCGACGAAGCTGAAGTACGCCGTGAAAACAACATTGCAGATAGTGTAACACTAAGCCAAGACGAAGACGTACTTGATACGTGGTTCTCATCAGCGCTTTGGACGTTCTCTACACAAGGTTGGCCAGAAAATACCGATGATTTAAAAACCTTCCACCCGTCTGACGTGTTGGTAACTGGTTTTGATATTATTTTCTTCTGGGTTGCGCGCATGATTATGATGACGCTGCACTTTGTAAAAGACGAAAATGGCAAACCACAAGTCCCGTTTAAAACTGTGTATGTAACTGGCTTAATACGTGACGACAATGGCGATAAAATGTCTAAGTCAAAAGGTAACGTACTTGACCCACTAGACATGATTGACGGCATTGAACTTGAAGACCTAGTACAAAAACGTACTGGTAACATGATGCAGCCAAAACTTGCCGCTAAAATCGAAAAAGATACGCGTAAAGTATTTGCAGGCGGTATTGAAGCACACGGCACCGACGCCCTTCGCTTTACCCTTGCTGCAATGGCATCTACCGGTCGTGATATTAACTGGGATATGAACCGCCTTGAAGGTTACCGTAACTTCTGTAACAAATTATGGAACGCGAGCCGTTACGTATTAATGAATACAGAAGAGCAAGACTGTGGTTTTGCAAACGGTGCTCAAACGGAGCTTTCATTAGCTGACCGCTGGATTTTAGGTCAATATGAAGCAACCGTTAAAACCTACACAGAGCATTTAGATAACTACCGTTTTGACTTAGCTGCTAACACACTTTACGAATTCACTTGGAACCAGTTTTGTGATTGGTACTTAGAGCTAACTAAGCCGGTATTATTTAAAGGTAATGAAGCGCAGCAACGTGGTACACGTAATACACTTATTACCGTACTTGAAAGCTTACTGCGTTTAATGCACCCAATGATGCCATACATCACTGAAACTATTTGGCAGCGTGTTGCACCACTTGCAGGCCTTGAAACAGCAAACACCAGCATTATGGTTCAGCCGTTCCCTGTATATAATGAAGCAAGCGTTGATGCTAAAGCAATGGACGACTTAGAGTGGGTTAAACAATTCATTTTAGCTATTCGTAATATTCGTGGTGAAATGGATATTAGTCCAAGTAAACCACTTAGCGTATTACTTGCTAATGCATCGAGCGACGACGTGCGACGCATTGAAGAAAACAAATCATTTTTAGCATCACTTGCAAAAATTGAAGAGTTTACAATGCTTGAAAACAAAGACGATGCACCAGCATGTGCCACGTCTTATGTTGGCAACCTTGAGATCATGATCCCAATGGCGGGCTTAATTGATGTGGAAGCCGAGCTTTCGCGTATTAATAAGCAACTCGAAAAAGCAGAAAAAGGCCTAGCACAAGTGCAAAACAAACTCGCTAACGAAAAGTTTGTAAACAACGCACCAGAAGCTGTACTTGCTAAAGAAAATGCAAAACTAGCTGAGTTTAGCGATGCTAAAACTAAGCTACTTGAGCAAAAAACTAAAATAGAAAGTTTATAAGCTTTCATAAAATGCCTATTAACACTATTTAATAGGCATTAAAAAAGCCGCTCACTTTAATTAAAGTGAGCGGCTTTTTTGTGCCCTGTGATTAACCACAAGACACTTCTACATTAAAACTTGTAGTTGTACTGAGCACCAACTAGTACTGCGTGACCTTTAGATTCAAAAGCCCACTGACTACCTGAGTCATCAGTTTCTGTAAACGTTTGTGTTTTACCACGGATAATACTCACACCAAGATCAACATTAGAGTTTTGATCAATTGTGTAGTTACCACCAAACGAGAACCAGAAACGGTCTGTATCAGGAATAGAGATTGATAAGTGCGTTTGTGATACCGGCGACTCATCAAATGCAACACCAGCACGAAGTAGTATGTCTTCATTTAACTGGTAATCAGTACCTACTGAGTAGCGGAAAGAGTCAGAGAAGTCTTCTGTTTTTTCAAAACCTTGCTCTGGTGGTAAACCAACTTCAGCTTCTAATTTGTCAAAGCTACTCCATCCAGTCCATAGTACGCTGTAGTGTAAACCTAACTTTTCATCTAACTGATGTGAACCAGAAAATTCAGCGATAGCGGGTAGAGTAATATCAACAGAACCTGAGCGCTCAGCGATACCACGTGCAGCGCTTGAATAAGTTCCTTCAAATGTTATATCTGTTTCTGTACGATAATTAAAACCAAAACGGCTATTTTCATCAAGTTGATACATTAGGCCAACATTTAAGCCGTAGCCAGTATCATCACCCTCAAGATCAACAACGTTCGTTGAACTTGGAACGCCAAAAGGGTTTACACCTATTTTTCGAACTATAGTTGCATCAGCATAAATTACATTTAGGCCAACACCAAAACTAAACTGCTCAGTTACTTTATAGGCAACACTTGCATTCATATTAACTGTAAAAATCTCAGTCTCACCCGCAATCTGGCCTGCGGCGTAGTCATCATTAAATTTAGTTGACAAACCAAAGTTAGAAAATGCACCAAAACCAAGCGATACTTTATCGTTGTAAGGCATAGTAAAGTAAGCTGCTGGTACCACTGCACTTGGTGCAATGCTATCGTCATCTAATGAAGATTGATCAATACCAGTTGGCGCGCCTTCACCTTCTAAGCTTACATCTGGGATTACGCCAATAGCAGCAACACTTAGTTGCTTTTCTTTAAATAAAGTCATTAGTGCAGGGTTACGTGCAACTACAGACGCGTCGTCTGCGATAGAAGCTTCACCAGCGTATGCACGGCCTAAACCCGATGCATTTTGCTCTGATAATTGAAACGCAGCTGCAAAGCTATCAGCTGAAACAAATGCAAGCGAAGCTGCAATAAGAGTTTTAGAAAATTTCATTGTTGAGTCCTTAACCAAACTGACTGTCTGGGTACTATGTGTGTTGTTATTAGGATTTAAAACGTGATTACACTACCTTAATTTTTTGTAAAAAACTCTATGAATACGTCAAAAGACAGTAAAAAACATGTTTTTTAACGACATTTTAACAACTATTTAAAACTCATCGGATGAGAAGTGTGGTATTAGAGTAAACACTCTAAATGTAATTAATTATCATTTAGATTGACTTGAAATTAGTAGCAACTTACACTCATTATAAAATCGCAATGGAAGTAAAACTGTGATCATTTTATTTATTATTACAGGGCTAATATTTTGTGGGGCGAGTGTGTTTTGCTTTTACAAAGCAAACTACTGCGCATGTACTCAAGCAGGACAATGCGATAACCCCGTAAACCATTATTGGCTAGGGGCAATGTTAAATGCGTTAATATCTTTAGCGCTGTGTTGTTTTGCATTGCACGTAGAGCTAGGCACTTTGTTATGGTTAACACTGATGGGAAATTGCTTTTTGGGTGCGTTTATTTCTGCAAAACAAACTAAAAAAAGGCAATGCAGTAAAACTAGTTCAACAAATGCTCTTTTAGCAGGCGAGACAAATTAATCTGATAATCTAAGGGCTTAACACTTGATAGTATTTTAAGCTCTTGGGTGTGCTCACTTAAATCTATGTCTTTCGGTGTAACATGATGATTGTGCTTAGCATTATAAAATAGCTTAATTTTAGGTTTAATAGGATTTAATACGTTCCCTTCAAGCACTAAGGCTAAACGTTCATTCGTTAATTTTACAATAGTTCCTACCGGATGAACCCCTAAACACTTTATAAAACGCTGTACTAACTCACCATCAAACAATTGCTTATTGGCTAATAAGTACCGCAATGCGTTGATTGGTTCATCACCATCTTGATGCATTCTATCGGCAGTCATTGCATCGTACACATCTACAATTGCCATTATACGCGCTGGACGACTTAACTTCTCTGCCTGTAGGCCTCGCGGATAACCAGAGCCATCTAAGCGCTCATGATGATTCACTATCATATCAAGCATAAGGGGTGTTATACCCTTCTCGCCTTTAACTAAACCCAAACCTTGCGCTACATGCTTTTTAATCGCTAAGAGCTCATTATTAGTAACCTTAGTTGGCTTTGAAAATATACCCTGCGGTAATTTAGCTTGGCCTAAATCATGAAGTAACGCGCCCATGGCAAGCTCTTGCACAACAGCCATTTTGTACCCTAAGTATTTAGCAAATACAGCGGTAAAAATGGCGCAGTTGATCATATGCCGCCAGTTATAGCTGTGTTTATCTTTTATACGAGTAAGAATAGTCATGGCGTTGGCGTTACGAAAAACTGAGCTGACTATTTCGCTGGCTATTTCATCAAGCACTTTTATATTAACACTCAGGCCAGATGTTAAGTCACCGTATAACGACTGTAGCTTTCGGCCATGCTGATCGTAATTGACACTCGCTTTAGCAAATTCTTGTTCAATTGAGATTGCTATAGGTGTTTTTTCGGCTTTTTGCTGGCTATTAGATGTTTTAGGTTTGCTTTGAGGCTTATATTTGGCAGGAACTGGGGCATCACCTTTAGCAAAATCTATAAGCAGCTCAAGCACCCCTTCGGAAACTAAACGCTTAATAATAGATCTATCGCGCACTAAGCCACTGGTCTTAATTTTTATGCTATTGATCCCTTCATGTTGCTTAGTAACGCTATCAACATACATACCAGGAGTAAGCTCAGACACGGGCAAAGTAATTAGCATAAAGGCGGGATTTTTCTATTAAGGAATATGTACCTTAAATAGCATTAATTAAGCCTAAAAGTCTAGTTTTTGAGTTGTAAGTAGTTATATATAACTAAAACCATTATTTACAGCCCTATTAGAGCTGCACTGTAATTCTGATTATTTTACTTTTTAATAATTAAACGCTTTCATCTCAACTACACTAAATTGCTTATCACTAAAAAGCAGGTGATTTAGCTATAAAATTTATCTAATCATTATAAAAAAGCGAACTTTATTAACCTTTCTTGAACATAATATTGTTTTGCCTCGGTCTCAATATACACAGCACTTAATAACAACTGCTTTAAATTCTTAAGAGTACTAATATATGACAAAACTAAACCACCCCGTATCAAACCTAAGTGTGGCTGCAATAAACACAGCCTCGCCTTTGGGTCATATATTAAAAGTAGCCGCTCCACTGCTCGATAGCTTACTAGGTATAAATAAACTGCGTGATATATACCTCTCTAATAATTTATCGGGTTTAGATAAGCAGAAGTTTAGTGAAAAGCTTTTAAATGTATTGGGTATTAATGTACTTGGCGCACAAGGTGTTATTAACAAAATACCTAAGCAAGGCCCTTGCATAGTAGTATGTAACCACCCTTATGGCATGATTGAGGGCGTAATAATTGCTAAATTACTCACCCATTATCGTAGCGATACTAAAGTAATGGCTAACGTTGGTTTAAAAATATTTACAGAAATTAAAGACTATTTTATTTTTGCCAATCCGCTAAAACCAAAAGCAGCCATTAACACCAGTGCAATTAAACAGTGTTTTAAACATGTAAATAACGATGGTTTACTTGTGGTTTTTCCTGCTGGCAGGGTTTCGTTTTTTCAATCAAAAAAACAACGTGTAACCGACGGTCAATGGAATCGCTTAGCGGCTCAACTAGCCTTAAAAACACAAGCCCCTTTATTACCTGTGTTTATTAGTGGTCAAAATAGCCCTATGTTTTACAATTTGGGACGTATTTACTACCGATTTAGATTATTAATGCTAATACGTGAATTACTTAAAATTCAAAAAAGGTCCATTAATTTAGGTGCTGGTAATTTACTTACACCTAAGTTATTAAATAAATTTGAGAAAACTGACGACATTAACGATATTGCGCGCCTGCTTTGCTATTTAAACGATGAACGCTTTGTAACACCTTGGCAAGACGATGCCCAATCAATGCAACTAAAAGCGATTATGCAGGATGTTGATAAAACAAAAATGACGAGTGAACTTGCTAGCTTACCAAGCGAGCAGCACTTATTAGACTTTAAAAGTTACTCCGTTTATTACGGTTATCAAGATCAAATACCTAATTGTGTTGCTGAAATAACACGCCTTAGAGAAATAACCTTTCGTACATTGAACGAAGGAAGCGGTGAGCCATGTGATACCGATAAGTTTGACGCAAGCTACATGCATTTATTTATTTTTGATCATAAAAATGAAGAGATCATTGGAGCTTATCGAATTGGACAAACTGATTTATTACAAAAAAATAGCGACGTGAGCGCCCTTTATTTATCGCAAATGTTTAATTTTGAACCCTCTTTTATTAATCAACAACAGCCGTGCTTGGAAATGGGTCGCTCGTTTATAGTTCAAAAACATCAAGGCAGTTACCATGGCTTATTACTGCTATTTAAAGGGATCGGTGCGTTTATGGCGCAAAACCCACGTTATAGGACTTTATATGGCACGGTTTCATTAAGTAAGCTTTACGACCCTCGTTCTGTCGCAATTATTGACCATGCAATGGTTAATAATAAACAAGGTGTTAGCGCCAATACGCCTTTTAATAATAAAATTCATCCAGAGTTTGAAGACTTCATTATTGATCACACGTTAAACATAGATCATGTATCAACATTGGTTATGGGAATAGAAGAAGATAAAAAAGACATACCGATTTTATTAAAGCAATATCATAAGCTAGGCGCTCAATTTCATTGTATGGGAATTGACAGTAACTTTAATCACACCCCAGGATTACTTTTAAGTGTGCACCTACCAAGTGCGCCTGAAAAGCTACTTAAACTCTACCTTGGTGATAAAAAAGATGATTATATAAATCACTCATAATTTTCACCTGCTGTATTAATACTGCAGATGAAAATAGAGCAACAAAAAAGTCGACGCAACTAATTGCGTCGACTTTTTTAGTTATGTAACAGCTATAAAAATATTTAGTTAAGCTGCAGCCACTTTTAAACAACTAATGCTGCTAATGAGCTGAGACTGCTTATCAAAATAATTAAAGCGTATAGTGTTACCAACTTTAATATGGCTAATACTGACTGTCATTGCATCTTCTCTTTGCATATTTACACCATATTGGCCTTGATCAGCTTTGCTGTAATGAAATGCTAAAAACTGCTCACTTGCAGGATATCTTAAGTCAATAAATTGCTTAAATTGTTGTTTACGCTTTTGTGTAACTGTTTCTAGCTCAACGCCAGATGACGTTGCAAGCGATTCAACTTGGCAATCGATTAATTGTTTTGAGTCCCATCGAACAAAAGCGATGTGACCATTATTTAGCGATAATTTATCCGGAAAAATACACAATTTAAAAGGCGCGTAACCCGATAAATCCATATTTTTTAATTGAGACAATGCAGGGGTATTATTGCTTAGTAAATGCGGGATTAAGAGGCCTCTGCTGTGCTTTACGGCATTTATATCAAATGCACTTTGATAATCGTTTAATAAAGCTAATGTTTGCCCCCAATGCGATACACCAAGCCAAGTACCACCCCCTTGCGGATCGATAGGGTAAATTGCGTTACCTGTGTGCTTACTCGGGGCGATTGCCATTTCTCGCGTTTTTTGTTCATCACGATTAAAAAACAACTCGTAGCCATCATCAGTTAGGAAGTAACTTAAAGTGCACATATTAACTTTGCAGTGATTTTAATTGGCTTTGTTGGCTTTTTTCTCTCAAAAAAGTGGCTGTACTTGGTGCTAACCCAAAGTTCTGGTCGAATGATGCTTTTTGTGCAAAGGTAATTTGTGAAATCATCGCATAGTGATGTACTGCATGGCTTCCTACAAATATAAGCTCTCGTGCTAATGAGGTTGTTACAGTTTGTACATTTTTACTTTTAATTGATACTTCGCTTGAAAGTAACAGCGGTTTATTAAAATCATCTGTACTTAGCTGTTCAATCCACGATGCTATCTCTGCAATTTTTTTTATAGCTTCACAGGGGTTACTTTCAATATTGCTGCCGCGTAGGCGACTATCGTAATCAATATTATTTATACCAAAGCCCGTCATTAAAGATTGGTAATGATCGATAATGTGGCGCATATGTGACCCAGCTGAACTAATGAAATTAGGAGCAACGATTTGCGAATAATCCTCTTTAGTTACACTTTCAAGATAAGCATGTCCTTGAGCGAGTATTTCTAACTGACTATTTAACATTGAATCGGTTTTCCTCATTTATAATTTCGTCGTATATGCATACATAACGTTAGATAACATTTTGAATAATGCAATTTTGCATTGTATAAATAACTAGAAAGCTGTTCTTACAATAAAATTTCAAAATTTATGCAGTAATACATTTTTAAATATAAAAGTAATTAATGAGAAGCTAGATAATATAGAGGGGAATATTAGTAGATGTAAAAGCAAATGGCGCTCTCGGTAGGGATCGAACCTACAACTCAGCCTCCGGAGGGCCACGTGATATCCATTTCACCACGAGAGCACATTTGTTGCCGCCACACCAACTCGCGATATCAGTGCTTTAGCATCAGCAATGATAAAGAGATCTTTAAATAAATACCAGTAACATCAGCTTATATGCTTATTAATTAAACTCTTTTAAATAAAACACTTCACAATGGCTTAAAAACACGCTATTTATTCTTATTGAATAGGAAACAGTAACGGTTTAGTAACATTGAAACTATGATTGTCGCTGTGCGGATGGATTTAATACGAGGAAATAATGATGAGTTTAATGTCTACTGAGCAAGTTGCTGAGTTTTTAGGTGTAAAAGTAGAGCGTGTAAAACGTCTCTCTAGAGAAAGTTTATTAATTGCTAAATCAGAAGATGAAAATGGTGAACCACAATTTGATACAGCCGAAGTAACAAAATACAAAGAGCTCGCCGAGCGCTTTGGTGGTCTTTAACATCTATAAAAAAGTACTATTAACGAGTTTAGTTAGCTGCGCGCGTAACATTACAGATTTACTAGTTATGCTGCGCTCTTCATACCAGCCAATACATAACACTAAAAAAAACAGCTTATAGTAATTCAGCTTATCCATTGAAGGATTAAACGTTTTTGTTTTATCGATACTATTTTTATAGTTATTTAACAATGCACTTTCACTGCTCTCATTAAGATTAAAGCTCACTGCAAGGGCTGCCAAATCAAAATACACATCATTAGTTTGTGCATATTCAAAGTCAATTAAATACATGCCTGAAGCATTTACAATAATGTTATCTTTTACTAAGTCGTTATGACAAAAGCCTGCATTAAATGACATAGCTGCAACGGCTTTGAGTGCCTTCTCTATTTGAGGTTTGTATTGCGTATATACGTGGGTGCTTTGATAAAAATGAAGCTCTTTAGCTATATCCATTGGCGCGGTAGACACTTTGTAATTGTGCACTTGAGCAAGTTTATTAATAAAGCTAAGCGTTATATCCGATTGCGCGCTCTTGCCTTCAATATAATTAAATACCGCACGACCGTTTTCTTTATCAAGCCAAATAGACGCAGGGCATATATTAAAGTCACTTAAAAAGCGCTGCGCTTCAAGGCCGTCACTTGGCCAATGGCTTTTATAACACTTTAACAAATACCCTTGTTGCTCGGTACGTATTAAAAAATTATCGTTACTAAAGCCATTAAGTAATCGCTCGCTTGAAACAATGCTTGTAGGCTCTATAAACGCACTACACATTTTTACTAACTGAGTATGCTCAATCATTGATTAAAGCTGTGCTAGAGGCTTAGCTTGGCTTTGTTCGTACTCTTCGTACCAGGTTTTAAAGCCCCACGCTGCCATAATGGTATAAAATATAAAGAGTGCTAGCGTTGGGTAATAGCCTTTTTCGTAATATAAATACATAGAAGCGGCATCTATTACAATCCAGTACAGCCAGTTTTCGAGGACTTTTTTAGCCACTAAGTAAGTAGTTACTACGGCAAAACATGTTGTAAAACTATCAAGATAAGCAAAATCGGCATGAGTATAATTTTGCATAACGTAACCAATAACTATTGCAGCTACGGTTGTTAAACTAATTAAAACAGCATGACGGTTTATCGACCACGATGTAATATTTAAATTTGCAGCCTTGCCTTTACGCCATACAACCCAGCCAAATACAGCCATATACATATAATAAAAATTAAGTAATGACTCCATAAGCAATGCGCCATTCCAGTACATTATTGTATAAATGAGCGTGCTAAAAAATGCCGCTGGCCAACACCATAAGCTTTCTTTTATTGCTAATAATAAATAAGCCATCGACAACCCTACCGCAATATATTCCCAATGCGACATTGCTGTAAAACCACTTAAGGTTTGTGTTAAAAAGTCCATATTATGCAGTTACCGTTTAGTTGTGCCGATTGTCATACCAGTCTGCTTATATACGGGGTCTATTTAACGTTAAGAAAATTACGCTAGAACTAGGCAAAAATTTTTGTATCTAGTTGTTCTAAATAAAAAAATTTTAACGACGTTATAGTGCAATTTAATTCGTTAAATTGATCAAAGATTTATGCAGGTTGGTATTATAGGTTATTCAGGCGATAAGTCGCCAGAGAGAAACTTACATACAAAAATAGCTTTACCAAATTCTTCATATGAACGTTTAATTTCGGTATTTAACACCTGCATTACTAAATCGTAATCACCAAAAATTTGCGTTGATAACGTGTTAGTAATCACTTTTAAATCATCGTATTCGTTTAATCTGTCAATAAAGCCCTGAATAAACGGGATATAATCTTGGTGAAGTGGGTATTTACTGATCTCTACTGATAATTTCATTTTTGACTCTTTATTTTAATTACCGATTACAACAAGTCATTCAATGCTAGAGCCGTTATTAAATACAGTGTAAAATCGCTGCAACACTCAATTGAAATGAGCTTAATATGGCACGTAGAATAACCTACAAATATAAAAACGAACCGCGCGAGATTAATTTCGCTAAAGATAAATACCACGACATGTATCAAGCAATTGCTGCCGCCGAAGGTATTGATCTGACTAATTACTTAAGCATGGTACAGCAAATAGAAATGACCTCAAAAGGGTCTGCTTCTGTTCGTAACTTTCGCGACCAAGAATTTGCCCGTATGGGCTTTAGCGACGTTTACTTTATAAAAGAGTAAATACCGCTTTATAGCTGTATTAACGCTGATACTCATAACTTACGCGCGGTGTAATATTACATAATAGCTCGTAAGGAATAGTATCAGCGCATAATGCTATTTCTTCAACGGGTAGCTCAGGGCCCCACATAGTGACTCTGTCGCCCACTTTAATATTGTGCTCATTAGCGCCTATATCTACGCTAATCATATCCATAGCAACACTGCCAACAATACCATAACGCTGCTTACCAATTATTACTGGTGTGCCCTCTTTAGCGTGCCGAGGATAACCATCGCCATAGCCCATAGCCACAACAGCTAATTTGGTTGGTTTATCGCTTTTCCAACGTCCGCCATACCCTACCGCCTCATTGGCTGGTACATTACGCACTGCAATTACGCGCGTAGTTAAGCGCATAACTGGTTTTAATTTATGTTGTTGCCCAATACTATTTGCCATTGGCGATACGCCATATAGCATAAGCCCAGGGCGTACCCAATCACCATGGCCGCTCGGCCACGCGATAATACCGGCAGAATTTGATAAACAATGTGCTTGGTCAATGCCATTCACTAAGTTATCAAATAACGTGATTTGTTGAACCGTTTTGGCATTATCAACATCATCAGCACACGAAAAATGGGTCATTAAATTAACGGTATTTTTGGCGTTAGGTGTTTTTTGTAAGCGGTTATAAAACTCTTCAAACTGCTCTGGTGCAATACCTAGTCGATGCATACCTGTATTTACTTTTAACCAGCATGTTATTGGCGCATCAAGCTTTGCTTTTTCAAGCGCGGCTAATTGGTATTCATCATGAATAATAGTTTGAAAGTTATTAGCGAGTAAAATAGGTAAGTCGGCTTTGTTAAAAAAGCCTTCTAGTAAAACTATTGGCTTTGTTAAGCCCCCAGCTCGAAGGGCAAGCCCTTCATCTATTCGCGCCACAGCAAATGCGTCAGCATTATTTAAATGCTGCGCAATCGTTACTAAACCATGCCCGTAAGCATTTGCTTTTAGCACCGCCATTACTTTGCTGTTAGGTGCAAAGCACTTAACTTGCGCTAAATTATGCGCAAGTGCAGCTAAATTAATTTCAGCAGTGGCTAGGCGCATTAGTAATCGTCATCTACCGCTGGTCCCGCGTAATTATCAAAGCGAGAAAATTGACCTTGGAATGTTAAACGCACTTTACCAATTGGGCCGTTACGTTGTTTACCTATAATGATTTCGGCAATACCTTTGTCAGTACTGTCTTCGTTATAAACTTCATCACGGTAAATAAACATGATTAAATCGGCATCCTGCTCTATCGACCCCGACTCACGTAAATCTGAGTTAATAGGGCGTTTATCGGCACGTTGCTCTAGCGTACGGTTAAGCTGTGAAAGCGCAACAACTGGACATTTTAGTTCTTTTGCTAGTGCTTTAAGTGAACGTGAAATTTCAGCAATTTCGAGCGTTCGGTTATCAGCAAGGCTTGGTACACGCATTAACTGCAAGTAATCGACCATGATCATACTAATGCCACCGTGGTCGCGGGCTATACGCCTTGCACGTGAACGAACATCGGTAGGTGTTAAGCCCGATGCATCATCAACGTACATTTTACCTTTTTCCATCAACAAGCCCATTGTTGATGAAAGTCGTGCCCAATCGTCATCATCTAATTGACCAGTACGTACCTTAGTTTGGTTAATACGGCCAAGAGACGCTAACATCCTCATCATAATTTGTTCTGAAGGCATCTCTAGAGAGTAAATTAATACTGGTTTGTCTTGAGTCATTGCAGCATGTTCTGCAAGGTTCATCGCAAAAGTGGTTTTACCCATTGATGGACGCGCTGCAACAATAATTAAGTCAGAAGGCTGTAAGCCCGTCGTCATTTTATCAAGATCGGCATAACCTGTACTTACACCCGTAACACCATCTTGTGGTGATTGATAAAGCTCTTCTATTTTATCAACGGTTTTTTCAAGGATGCTATGAATGCTTTGCGGGCCTTCATTATTTTTTGTTCGTTGCTCAGCTATTTTAAACACTTTGCTTTCGGCAAAATCGAGTAAGTCGTGACTGGTACGTCCTTCGGTATTAAAACCCGCTTCTGCAATTTCGTTCGCTACGCCAATCATTTCACGTACAACAGCACGTTCGCGTACAATACTTGCGTAAGCGTCAATGTTAGCAGCACTTGGCGTGTTTTTAGCTATTTCTGCTAAATAAGCAAAGCCACCAATTCCTGCAAGTTTATTATTTTTTTCTAAACTTTCAGAAATAGTGATTAAATCTATCGGATCGCCAATCTCAGCAAGTGCCGTCATCGCCTCAAAAATTAACTTGTGCGTGCGGGTATAAAAATCCTGTGATACAACAAGCTCCGCTACGCGGTCAAAAGCTTGGTTATCAAGCATTAAGCCACCTAAAACAGATTGTTCAGCTTCTATTGAATGGGGAGGAACTTTAAGTGTATCGACTTGCTTATCTGGTTTGGCCATAACTTCACAGTAGTAAAATTGAATGGCTCTATTCTATCGACTTGAAGGGGCTGTGCAAATAGAAAAGCAGGAAATCTTTTCCTGCTTTTTGTAATCGTGAAGGTGAATGAGCGTTATTTAATACGAAGCTCTATGCGTCCACTAATTGTATCCATTTCAACATTAGCATTACCGCCATTAATGCTAAATTCTAAATCACTGGCTGGGCCGTATTTAGCTTTACTGACTTTATCGCCAGTAACTTTATTAATGATTTTGCCATTAGCGTGCGCTTTAATTTCAAAATTTGCAGATACGCTGTCAGGAAAGTAAAAATCACCATCGCCACTTACCGATTCAAAACGTACATCACCGCCTTTTAAAAGCTCTTTAATATGTACTTCGGCTTCGCCATTCACCGTGTTAATACGTAAGTTTTTAATTGACGATAGCGCAAAATCTATATCGCCATTTACATTTTCAAGGCGCACATCATTGGCACTTGAGGTTGATTTAATATCGCCATTAACAGCGCTAAAACGTAGTTCACCACTTGATTCTCTATCGTTAATTTCGCCATTTACGGTTTCAAATTGAATATTCCCACTTAGGTTTTCTGCATTTACATCGCCATTTACGGTGGTGAGCTTAATGTTGCCAGTAATATCATCTACCGTAATTTCGCCATTAACCACGTCAACTTCAGCGCCATTTTTTAGCTCTTTCGCAGTCACCGATACATTAACGCCAGCAAATTCTAAACTACTGCTTTTAGGCATAAATATGGTTAGGCTTGAGCCATCGCCATTATTACTCCAATTTGATTTACGTGGCATTTTTACAATAAACTGAGTTTTATCGCCATTTATTTTAAGCTCATAACCCTCGGCTTTGTCATCAAGCTCGCCAGATACTTTAAATTCGTTTTTATCCCAGCCTGTAATATGTATATCACCGCGTTGGTTTTCAATAAAAATAGTGCCGCCACTTGGTACGTCTATTTGCTTATCTATTTTTTCACCCGCTAATACTGCCAACGGAAATAAGCTCAGTCCTAATAAAATCGCTTTCATGTCGTACTCCTAAATGTGCTGCCAACGTGGCGCGTGCACCTTGTTAATTAAATCAAGTTGTTGTTGATATACTTGCGCTAACATTGTTAGTAGCGCTTGGTTTTGTGGCTCATTTTCAAGAACTTGCTTTATTGCTTGCTCTGCGTTTTCAAGCTCTTGTAGCTGCGTTTGCCAGTTAGTGGTCAATGCTTCTTTATTTTCATATTCAACCAACAAACTGTTTTTTTGCGCCGAAAAGTAATCACTTATAGCCACTACGGGTTGTGGCTCGGGCGCTATAACAAATAGATTTACAGCAATTAAAGCAGCTAATGTGCAGGCAGCTATTGCTGTTAGTTTTGGCCAAATAGCAGTGCCTTTTAGGTCCTGCTTATTACTAACCATTGCTCGCTCAATTCCCGCCCACAGGTCTTTTTGTGGCGTAATGTCTTTATCAAGCGTGTTTAATGACTCATTTAAATAGTCGTCAAAATTTGGTTTATTCATTTTCATACCACTCTTGTAGTAGCTGCCTAGCACGATGATATTGCGATTTACTTGAACCAACAGCCATACCTAATTGCTCGGCTATTTCCTCGTGCCTGTAACCTTCGATTGCAAATAACACAAACACCATACGTGCGCGCTCAGGAAGCCTTACTATTAATTTATCGAGACCATTTAAGCCTTTGCAGTCATTAGCTGATTGCTCATCCATACCGCAGTGTTCAATGCTCACTACTTTTTGCAGCCAATTTTTTTGCTTGCGTAAGTAACTAATTGCTACATTACTGGCAACGCTGTAAAGCCAAGTAGAAAACTGCGAGCGACCGTCAAATTGCGCTATTTTACGCCATACCTGTACAAACACTTCTTGGGCTGCATCTTCAGCATGCGCTTGGTCCGCTAATAAGCGTAAACATAAACCGTAGACTCGTTTTATATGTAACTCATAAAGCGTTGTGTATGCGCTTTGATCACCTGATTTAACACGCTCAATGAGTTTAGCTTCGCATAAAGGCGTTTGTTCGGGTTTAGCGTGTAACATCCGTTATGTCGCCTTTTAATTATTATTATTGAGTTAGTGTATTGATAAGTTAGACGTAATAACAGTTCGAAAAGGTTTAAAGGGAATGAAAAAATAATTGAATAAAAAAGGGGCTTATACGAGGTTGTATTTAACAGTGCCCTTAACTAATTAAAATTAGCCAAATTACAGACACAAAAAAGCCGTGCTAATAGCACGGCTTTTGTCGCTTAATTAAAAATTAAGCTTCAGCGATTACGATTACTTTAATAGTAGCCGTTACGTCTGAGTGAACTGAAATTGATACGTCAAATTCACCTGTCTCACGGATAGTACCTAGAGGCAAACGAACTTCTGACTTAGCAACTTCAACACCAACAGCTGAGATAGCGTCAGCGATGTCACGAGTACCGATTGAACCGAATAACTTACCTTCGTCACCAGCTTTAGATACTAATGTAACTTCTGCTAATGCTTCTAGTTTTTCAGCGCGTGCTTGTGCAGCAACTAACTGTTCAGCGATTTTCGCTTCAAGTTCTGCACGACGAGCGTCAAACGTTTCAATGTTAGCTTTAGTCGCAGGAACTGCCTTACCTTGAGGGAAAAGGAAGTTACGTGCGAAACCAGATTTAACTACAACCTGTTCACCTAGGCTACCTAGGTTAGCGATCTTATCTAGTAGAATAACTTGCATGTTTCTACACCTTTTAAAAACTGTTAATCCGCTGCTTACTTATGTAAGTCAGTGTATGGAAGAAGGGCTAAGTAGCGAGCACGCTTAATAGCAGTTGCTAGCTGGCGCTGAAATTTAGCGCTAGTACCTGTGATACGGCTAGGTACGATTTTGCCACTTTCTGTAACATAGTTTCTAAGAGTAGCTAGATCTTTGTAATCGATTTGTTTTACGCCTTCCGCTTTAAAGCGGCAGAACTTACGACGTCTGAAATAACGTGCCATGAGATTAATTCCTCAAATAATTCTTTCTATATGCTGAGCATGCAAAACCAATTGGCTAAGGCCGTTACGACCTTCGTGGCGATTTAAAAAACCACTCACTTGCAATGCCTGCCCAACGTGCAAATGTTGAGTCTGTTGTTGCATTTGCTTTCCACTGGCAACTACCTGAAGCCTCACGTAACTATTACGGTTAAGGTCTGCTTCGGTTTGCATCGATTTATGTTCTACAACAAAAATACAATGCGGGATGCCAGCAGGGCTTTGGCTAAACTTGGGAGTTTTACAAACTACCCCAGATATAACCAGCTGATTCATATATGGGCTAACCATTATAGTAACTGCTGATTACATGCCATGCTAGGACTCAAAACAATTAAGCAGCTGGTGCTTCTTTCTTCTCTTCTCTTGCAAGAGGAGACGCTTCAGTTTCAGCAGTTTTAGTGCGGATAACTAAGTTACGAAGCACTGCATCGTTGTAGCGGAAAGTAGTTTCTAGCTCGCTGATTACTTCAGTTGGTGCTTCAACGTTCATAAGAACATAGTGAGCTTTATGAAGCTTGTTAATTGGGTAAGCCAATTGACGACGGCCCCAATCTTCAAGACGGTGGATAACACCACCAGCTTCAGTGATAGAACCAGTATAACGTTCGATCATACCAGCAACTTGCTCACTCTGATCTGGGTGAACCATGAATACGATTTCGTAATGACGCATGGATATTCCTTACGGTTAATAGAGCCTTCTACCGTTTCGGCCGGTCGGTTTAAGGCAAGGAATTAATAGTTTAAAAGCCGAAATGAGCGCGCATTTTACGCTTAGACGGATAATTAAGCAAGCAGGTTTTTTAAGCTTTTATAGATAAGAGTTAAAAGGTAATTATTACGAGCTTCGCTCGTCGCGTCAGCAAGCTGCTCGCCTACCGAAAAAGTTAAGCACAGAGTGCAATGTCTCTTGTAGAAGCCGAGCTTACTCGCATGAAAAGCGATAGCTTTTAATTACTTAAGCTTTATGTTTACCCCGAAAATATAAACATTTACTCAAGCTTAAAGCCGTGCAATTATTAAGCAATACATTATTAAATAAGGATATTTATGAAGCTCTTACTATCGCTTGTATTAATACTTACTTTTAGTACACCATTTTTAAGCCACGCAAAAACCAATGCAACTGACATAACCGTTGGTAAAAAAGTCATTCTGCAATCAAAAATACTTAACGAAGACAGACCCATTAAAATTTTCATACCTGACACTGTAAAAGACGATCAGCCGCTTTATGTTATTTATTTACTTGATGGTATTGAGCACTTTCATACGGCGTCTGGTGTTATTAAATCCCTTGTTGATTACGAGCAGATACCTAACGCAATGCTCGTTGGTATTGATACAACTAACCGTGTTCGTGATTATTTACCAAAAGTAGAAGGCGAGCCTAAAACAGAGTTTCAAACTTTTGTTAAAAACAAATGGCCTGACGCAGGACAAACCGACAAGTTTTTAAAGTTTGTGTCTGATGAACTCATGCCTTATATAAACAGTAATTACTCAACTAACGGCTACAACACCTTAATTGGCCACTCTAATGCAGGTACTTTGGCGCTTTATACTTTAGTTAATCAGCCTGAGTTATTTAATAACTATATAGCTATAAGCCCAAACAGTTGGTGGAGTGATGAGGAATTAAAAAATAATATTATAAAATACACTAAAAACCCTAAAGGTGATCAGGCGTTATTTATTAGTGTAGCAAGCGAAGGAGCACGCTTTTATACAGGCGTATTAAATACTTTGGTAAATTTAGAACAACAAACGCCCTCGCAGCTTAAATGGGAATATAAGCATTACCCCGCTTTTACTCATATGGGCACTATACTACCAGCGCTTAGCGATAGCCTAATTCACTTATTTAGCGACCTAATATTTAAGGTTACTGACGAGCACGGAAAGTTTGCTGATGTATCGCTCATTACAGGTTATTACCAAGCACTTAGTGATAAGTACGGGTTTGAGCTTAAAATTCCACAAGATGTATACGTAGAGTTTGCTCATAGCCAGCAAAAGTTTGGTAATACAGCTAAAGCTATAGCAACGCTTAAACATTTTACTACCGATTATCCCAATGCAACTTATTCTCACATGCGTTTATCGCAAGGCTATACTGCTAACAAACAATTTAAAGAGGCCGTCACTAGTATGAAAAACGCACTCGAGCTTGCAAAAGAAAACAAAAAAGACCCGCTGTTAATTGATGCGCTCAAAGATATGGTGAATGAAGCACAAGAGAATTTGTAACTGATTTAACGCAAAGCGCTTTTTAACTAACGATAGTAATTACGAGCTACGCTCGTCGCGTCAGCAAGCTAAACGCCTACAGGTAAGATTAAGCTCAGTGTTAAACTTTGCATGTAGACGCCGAGCTTGCTCGCGTGAAAAGCGCGGCTTTAAATATGTTCAAAACTATTTTAAAACAAAAAACCGATGTTTAAACTAAACATCGGTTTTTTTAATCAAGCTCATCACTTTACTTTATCTGTTGGGTTTCGCTTCGCTCAACCCAACCTACTTATTTGCCTATCGCTTCTTTGGCGAACAGGTGCTTGATTGGCCCAAGATTATCAACTAATGATAGCCCTACTCCACGAATAAGTTTTTTAACTGGGTTTGCACCTTCAAATAACTCTTTTAGCCCTTGCATCATAGCTATGTGTTTTTGTGCATCGAGCTTACGAGTGCGCTCGTAATCGCGCAGTGTGCGAGTGCTTGCAAACTCCTTGCTATCGCTTGTTAAAAGCTCAATTAAATAAGCCGAATCTTTTAGGCCTAGGTTCATACCAAGCCCTGCAAGTGGATGGATTGTATGTGCAGCATCGCCAATGAGTACCACTTTGCCTGAAACCCATTGCTGGGCGTAGCGCATTTTAAGTGGGAAAGCAGTGCGCTTACTTTGCACTTCACACAAGCCACATTGACCATCTATTGCAGCCATTACGGCTTTATTAAAGGTGTTATCATCCATAGCAAGGAGCTCATCGCAGTGGTTTGGGCTGGTAGACCACACTATTGAATGGGTGTTGGCATCGCTCAGTGGTAAAAATGCGAGTGGGCCTGTTGGTAAAAACACTTGGCGTGCGGTGTTTGCATGTTGCTCTTTAGTCTTAACAGTGGCGACTAGCGCATGGTGATCGTAATCTTTAAAGCTAAGCGCCATATTAAATTGTTTACGTATAGCTGAATTTGCACCATCAGCCGCCACCAGCAGTTTTGCAATAATTGGCTCGCCGCTTTTAAGTGTTATAAATACATCAGATTCGCTTTGATGTATTTGCTGATACTGTGTATCGAACATTAACGTGGCACTGCTTTGTTGCTCTAGCTCTTTTATAAGCGCAAAGCGGATAATGTCGTTTTCAACAATATGGCCTAAATGTTCAAGCTCAAGTTGCTCGTTATTAAACGCTATTTTGCCAAAGCTGTCGGCATCACGTACATCCATATGCGTATAAGCACACGCTCGCTGTGCGATAATTTCGGGCCATACATTTAATTGTTCAAGCAAGGTTTGACTTGCAATGCTTAACGCACTTACACGCAAACCATATTCGTCAGTTGGTAACGCTTGTGTTGGTGCGCCGTCGAGTACAACGACGCTTATATCGGCTTTTGCCAATCCAAGTGCTAGTGTTAGCCCTACACAGCCGCCACCTACAATACAAACCTGTGCTTGCTTCATAAACGCCTACCTTGTTTAACTTGCCCCATTAACTGTTTGGCTAATGGCGCTTTTAATGCGGGAAATAAATCCATCGAAAACAACCCAATACTGCGCCCAAATGCGAGCACTCGCGATGAGTTTGAAAAAAGCCTAACAAGTGCATCGGTTAAACTCATTACGGTTTTTATATCATCACTGCGCTTTTTTGAATATTCACGTGTAAACGCATAGCTGCCTAAATCGTGTTGGCTATTTGCTATTAAATTACTAAGTACTTGTACGTCGCGAAGACCTAAATTAAAACCTTGCCCTGCGATAGGATGAATCGCATGTGCAGCATTACCAATAACCACTGTACGGTGCGCAGTTAAAGACTCAACTTGCCCGTAAACGAGCGGGTAACTCGTGCGCATGCCCACTTTAGTAAATTGACCACCGCGATAACCAAACGCGCTTTGCAGGGCAATTAAAAAAGCTTGTTCACTGAGTGCCATGTGCTGTTCAACTTGATCTTGGCTCATACACCATACTAACGAATAACGGTTATTGCTCATGGGTAATAACGCCATAGGCCCGTTTTGTGTAAAGCGCTCAAATGCATGATTATTATGCCCACCAGCCACTTCTACATTAGCAATAATAGCGCCTTGTTCATAAGGCTGGGTATTAAAACCAAGCCCAAGTAAACTACGTGTTGGTGATTGTGCGCCATCAGCAATAACCAATAGTGCTGCATTTAATTGCTCGCCGCTTTGTAGGGTGAGTGTATTGCTATGCAGAGTTTGCTCAATGGCAGTTACGCTATCGGGGCACAAAAGCGTAATATTTGACTGCGTTAAACGCAGGTGAAGCGCTCGGCCAAATGGATTTACTTCTACTACGTAACCAAGTGAGGGCTTAGCAAATTCGTCGCAATTAATGTGCGCTTTGCCAAAGTGGCCTCTATCAGACACGCTCACTTTTTTGATTGCTGCGGTGTAAGGGGCATTTTGCTCAAATAAATTGAGGCTTTGTAAATACTCTACCGATTGCTGAGCAAGTGCAATGCTTCTCTCGTCAAAGCTTGGGTGGTAGTCGCCGGTTACTTGATTCGCTTCTACAACGGCAATATTTAACGCGGGATTAGTTTTAGCCACACTTAATGCGCAGCTTGCTCCCGCTAAACCACCGCCAATAATAACTACATCAAACTGCTTAGCCACTTTACTCTCCGAGCTTTATACGTTTTTAGCACTTTGCATAAGTGCTTCTATATCACTAATTTTTTTAGGTACGCTTAGGGTCAAGTTTTCATGGCCGGTTTCGGTAACTAGCAAGTTATCTTCGATACGAATGCCAATGCCTTTGTATTTTTGCGGTGCGCTTGAGTCTTCGCTTATATAAAGCCCTGGCTCTATAGTGAGTACCATACCCGGCTCAAATGCACGCTCAGCGTTATTTACTTTGTAATCGCCAACATCATGTACATCTAAACCAAGCCAATGCCCAAGCCCGTGCATGTAATATTCTTTACACGCACCTTTTGCCATTAGCTCGTCAAAGTCGCCAATTAAAATACCTAAGTCGAGTAAACCTTGGGTCATTACTTCCATTGCTAGTTTATTAGCATGCGACATATAACCACCGGGTTTTACTTCATCAAAGGCAACTTCTTGCGCTTTAAGTACAATATTATAAAGCGCGGCTTGCTCTTCGCTAAATTGACCATTTACCGGAAATGTACGCGTTATATCAGCAGCGTAACCTTGTAACTCACAACCGGAGTCTATAAGTACTAGGTCACCATTTTTTAATACGTCGCTATTTTGCGTGTAATGTAAAATATTGGCGTTGTCGCCACTACCAACAATTGTGCCGTACGCAGGATGCGGCGCACCGTTCATTGCATAATGATGATGTAGCTCTGCTTCTAGCTGAAATTCAGTAGCTCCGGCATGTGAAAAACGCATGGCGCGCATGTGCCCTCGCGCACTAATTTCACAGCCTTCTCGCATAACATCTATCTCACTTGGCGATTTAAACAAACGCATTTCGTGAATAAGGCCGCGTATTTCTTTTAAATTACTCGGTGCTTTGAGGCCTTTTCGAGAGCCACTTCGAAGTGTACCTAGTAACGAAAACACTTTGGTATCAAATAAGGGGTAAGCACCTTGTGCAAAATAGAGCGCATTTTTTGCATTTAGCATATCGAGTGTTTTATCGTTTAATTCACTTAGCGGGTAAGCTTCATCAAACAAGTAGTCACTTTTAGCTTTATCAAAGCCAACTCTGCGGCCATGCCAAATTTCTGCAAGCTTGTCTTTATCTAGGCAAAATAAAGTACTGGGTGCATCGCTGTTATTACAGAGTACAAGTACGGCGTCGGGTTCGTTAAAGCCAGTTAAGTAAAAAAAGTCGCTATCTTGTCTAAATGCATATTCGGTATCGCGGCTGCGCGTAACTTCACTCGCAGCGGGAATAATAGCAACGCTATTTTCATCCATTTGAGCAAGTAAGCGCTCGCGACGTGCTTTAAATTCTGACTTTTGTACTTCAACCATTATTAACCAACCCGTTTTACTTTTTAAAAGTTAATGAAGTGTTTTTTTAGTACTTTGCGTGCTTTGCTCTTTACCAAGCTCTGCAAAACAAAGTAGTGCTGATACACGCACATATTCAATTACTTCGTGCAGCGCTTGGCTGTCTTCTTCGGTTTCTTCAAAAGTAGTATCTAGGCGAGTGATTTCGCTAAAGTCAGTAATAACTTCTTTAACATCGCTCGATAGTTTACCGTAGTCTTTTTGCTTTAAACCAAAACCAAGCATAAAACCCGCTACCCATGATACGAGGCCATTAGCCTGATCGATGAGTGTTTCGTCGTCGCTTGGTAAAAATAAATCAAACTGAAATTCATCATCATTAAAGCTCGCGACTACTTGCTTATAAATAGTGCCAAAAAACTGCTTTAAATCGTTACTAAACGATTCACCATCGTTAAACACATCGCTCAAAAGGCCTAAGTATTCTTTGTCGTCAATGGTTAAACCACACGCAAGTAAACCACTAATCACACCATGCGCTTCAGCAGGTGATACAAATATTTCGTTTTTTTCTAAAAGCAGTTGAGCTTTTTCGTAATCGGGTAAATCGTTCATAATCGAATCTTCGCTTTGCAAGTTAAGGCAATGCTACCACTCGATAAAAAGCAACTCCAATTAATTGTATGATCAAGCTCAAAAACCATGCGATAAAGTAAATGATGGGTTAAAGGTGCGGAAAAACTAAGCGAACGATATAATTTTTTACGTTTGGGGTTTAAGGATTGGATTATGTCTTATATACTTAAATTGTTCCCTGGGGTACCGGAGCTTAGTTAAGTCCCTGAGCCGATAAATTTTATACCAGGGTTTCTGTTCGTCTACTATTGTGCAGGCTCGGCATGTACCGAGAAGCCTACGGTAAACCGCAGATTCCCGCCCTGAAACCTTCTGGTTTCAGGACTGAAACCGAGCACCGTATCTTGGGGAACATCTTTTTAGCAAACCCTCGCCTTTAAAAGGCTTTATCAAAAAAAATTAACCTTCCTATTTACTCTTATATTTATCTAAATTTTTTATTCACTTATCTTCAATTGTCTAATATTACTTTTAACTTATAAAAAAAGCCGCAGGTAATTACTTACCTACAGCTTTAATAATCACGTATTTAAGAGTGAAGTTATTTAAACCAACCTTGAAAACGCTCCATTAGCATGTAGTTTATTGGTACTAACAATAAAGTAATAAAGGTAGCAAAAATAATCCCAAACCCTAAGCTCACCGCCATTGGTATTAAAAACTGTGCTTGAGTCGCTTTTTCAAACAGTAATGGCATTAAGCCAATAAAGGTCGTTAAACTAGTTAGCATTACAGGGCGAAAACGTGATGCACCTGCAATTTTTATAGCATCGAGAACTTTACCACCTTCACTGCGCTTTTTATTAATAAAATCAACGAGTACGAGGGAGTCATTTACCACCACCCCGGTTAGCGCAAGCATACCGAGTAAACTCATAATAGTTAAGTCCATTCCCATGATCCAATGCCCTACTACAGCACCTATCATGCCAAATGGAATAACACTCATTACTATGATTGGTTGTAAGTAAGATTTAAGCGGTATTGCTAATAGCGCATAAATAATAAAAAATACAAACACAAGTGCCCAAGCCAACGACCCAAACGACTCTCTTTGCTCTTTAGCCTCACCTTCTAGTTTGTAATCTACTCCAGGATATTGCTGCATTAACCCATCTAAATACTCCGTTAGGTCAGCCTGCAGTATGGTCATGTTGGTATTATTTTTTTCGATATCGGCTGTTACGTTTAATGTGCGGTAACGGTCTATTCGATTAATAGTTGATGGACTTTGCCCAGCAGTAAGTGTTGCCACGTGCGATAAAGGCACTGAGCCTCCATCAGGCGTATTTATAAGTATGTTTTGTAGGTCAGCTACAGAGCGGCGCTCATCTATAGGTAAGCGTACCATTACACGTACGTCATCCCTGCCTCGCTGAATACGTTGTGCTTGCGAGCCAAAAAACGAGTTACGTACTTGTCCTGCTACATTGACTCTATTTAAGCCCAGCGCTAAACCTTGTTGCGTAAGCTCTATTTGTAACTCTTCTTTACCGTCGGACATACTATCGGCAATATCAAATACCGTTGGATAGGTCGATAAACGGGTTTTAATGTGATCAGCCACGTCTTGTAAAATAGTCAACGAAGTGCCGCTAAGCTGAACATCAATTGGGTCTGAACTTCGGCCAATTTCGGCTCTAAACGTTAAACTTTCGGCACCTGGAATGACACCAATTAAATCGCGCCATTCGCTGGCAAGTTCTCGTGATCCTATGTCTGATTCACGCTTTTCAGCCGGTGTTATTTCAAAGCGTACAGAGCCTGAATTAGATACCCCACCACGCCCGCCTGTTGTGGCTAATATATTTAAAATAACGCTTTCACCCGTATCTGGGTCGCGGTACTTTTCTTGTAATTGCTGCGCCTTTTGCGACATGTCAATTACGTATTTATTCGTTACTTCAAACGGTGTACCTGTTGGTAGTGTTAAGTTAACGCGGACTGTTTCGCTTGGTATGCGCGGGAAAAATACAAACTTAGTCCAACCGCTGGTGATCATGGTTAAAATTATAACAAATACACCAATAAACAAGCTTACCGAAGCCAATTTATGGCGCAGTGCTAAATTTAAAGTGGGTTGATAGTATTTTAAAATCGCGTTTTCAAATCCATCTGCAAAACGCTGTTGAATAACATCAAACTTTGAAGGTTCGCCTTTTTCGTGGCGTAGTTTTATATATTTTAAATGTGCTGGTAGTACAAATTTAGATTCAATCAATGAAAACAATAATACCGGAATAACTACTACCGGTATTTGTGCAAACAAGGCACCACGCGCCCCTTCAATAAAGGCCAAAGGTAAAAAGGCAGCAACGGTAGTTAACACACCAAATGTTACTGGTGTTGCTACTTCTTGAGTACCTAAAATTGCGGCTTGCTCGCCCGACTTAGCTGTTTTTAGATGGGTGTAAACGTTTTCACCGGTAACTATGGCGTCATCAACAACAATCCCCAGTACCAATATAAAGCCAAATAAGCTCATAATATTAAGGGTTACGCCAAAAATAGGCATCGCTATAAACGCCCCCATAAACGAAACCGGAATACCAATAAATACCCAAAATGCAATTGCAGGGCGTAAAAACAAAGTAAGTAAAGCCAGTACTAAAATACCGCCTTGTAAAGCATTAGTAGTAAGGGTCGAAATACGACTTTTAACCAGCTCCGAATCATCATCCCAGTAACTTAGTTCAAACCCTTGCGGGAGAGAGCTTTGTTGCTCTTTTATGTAGTTTTTAACATCGTCAGCAACTGTAATCGCACTTTGTGGACCAATTCGATATACGTCGATAAATGCAGCTTGTTTACCATTAAAGCGAGTACGTACTGGTGTTTCTTCAAAATCATCTTTTATAGTTGCTATATCGCCTAAGCGAATAATAGTGCCATCGGCTTGGTTTTTAACAACAATGCTGGCAAATTCATCTTTACGATATGCTTGCCCTTTAGAGCTTATAAGTACGTCCCCGCCTTCTGTTTTTAAGTTACCAGCAGAAATATCTGAGCTTGAGTTTGAAATAGCACTCGATATTTGTGCCAAGCTTAAATCGTACTGACGAAGAATATCTTGGCTTACTTCAATGGCTATTTCGTAATCACGAACGCCACTTAGCTCTACCTGCGTTACATTAGGTAAACGTAGGATTTGATCGCGTACTGTTTCTGCGTATTCGCGGGTTTCTTTTTCGCCATAGTCACTCGATACGGTAACCGCGATAACTTCACGAATTCGCTCAGCAAGCGCTACTATCGGCTTTTCAGCATCGGCTGGAAAAGTGTTAATTGCGTCTACACGACTTTTTATATCAGCTAAAAGCTCACGAGGGTCGTAACCGCTTTCCACTTCTATTGTCACAGAGCCAGAACCTTCAGAAGAGCGACTAAATATTTGCTTTATGCCCTCTAAATCTTGTACGGCTTCTTCTATTCGTATAGTTACACCTTGCTCTACATCCTCTGGTGTTGAACCACGCAAACTTACATTTACGCTTATCATGTCAGTTTCGAATGAAGGAAATACCTCAAGCGGTATTTTGCTTGATAAGCTAAAAAGTCCCGACAGTAACAGCGTTACTAGCAATAAGTTAGCAGCAACATGGTTTTTGGCAAACCAAGCGATCATGGCTTATCTCCTTGTTTTGCTGCGCGGCGTTTTTTTAGCTCTTCAACACTAATACCCTGCTCTTTTGCTTTTTGCTCAAGCTGCTCTGGCGTCGGGCGCTTTCCTTTACCTTGCCCATTAGCTCCTCGGCTTTTAGGTTGCTCTGTGCTTTGTTCGCCTAAAATACTTACCTGAGTACCAGAACTCACTTGCCCTAGTGGAGTAATAACCAGTTTATCATTTGGATTTAATCCCGTTTTTATCATCGCTTGTGTCGCATTTTGCCAAGCAAGTGTAATGTCTTTACGTTTAAGTACACCCTCTTCAACAACATAAACATACGTCCCTTGATAAATAGTACTGTTAGGGATTATAAGTGCGTTAGGAACTGTTTTACCGGTAATTTGCGCCTTTATGTATTGCCCTATTTTTATTGGGTACTGGTTATTAGCCGTTGCTTTATATGGGTCGTTAATTTTAGCAACTACGTAAAGCTGTTGTGCACCTTCATCTATAGCACCTTCGGTACGCGCTAGCTGCCCTTGCCACGTTTGCTCACCCACTAAGTCAGAGGTAAATTTAACAATTGAACCTGCTTGATTTTTGGCGCCATCACGATATTGCTCTGGTAAATTTACGAACGGAAGATCTTTATTTTTAATCGGTAAACGAATCTCTACGCTATCGATTGCGTAAATAGTGGCAAGCTGGGTATTGTTAGTAACAACTTGCCCCAAATCAACACTACGGCTAAGTATACGACCCGCATATGGCGCGGTTACTTTAGTGCGCTCTAAATCAAGCATGGCTTTTTCAAGTACTGCTTGCGCCGATAAAACTTCTGCTTCGGCTGCTGCAAGTTGTGGTTCACGCAGTACTAGGCTGCTTGCCTGATTTGAGCCGCCAAGGCGTTTCCAATCAGTAATAGCTTGTTGCCCACGTGCCTTTTCTTCTAATAAGCCTTGCTCTGCCGTTAATAAATTGGCTTGAGCAGATTTAACTTCAGCTTGATGATCTCTGTCGTCTAGCTTTAAAAGTACATCGCCCTTTTCAAAAAAGCCGCCTTCTCTAAAGTCATCACTTACTTCAATTATTTGCCCAGATGCCTGAGCAACTAATAAACTTTGTGTACGTGGTTTTACCGTACCGTAGCTATCAATCATCACTTGGTAATTTTGTGGTTTAAGCTCAAGCGCAGCCACACTTATTGATGCTTTAGGAGGTGAGCCAAAGCGTTTAGCCTCTGGCGGATTACCTTTAATAAACATAACAATTAAAATAGTGGCAATAATAACCACCGCTGGAATAATAATTTTTGCTGTTTTAGTTTTCATCATTATTGCTCTTTAGTTCACTTGAGGGCTTTGCAAAATCACCACCAAGGGCAACGTGTAAGTTAATTCTGTTAGCTATTAATTGGTTTTTAATGTCGATTAAGGAGCTTTGCGCATCGAAAGACCTGTCTTGTGCGTCAAGCACCGTAGTGTAAGTTACCAAACCGCTTTGATATTGCTCAAACGACAATTGCTCTGCAGCAAGTGCATTTTCTTGCGCCTCAAGGGTGCTGCTATATTGCGCTTTGAGGGACTGCTGCTGCGAAATCGCATTTTCTACATCACCAAATGCATCGTAAAGCGTTTGCAAATAAAGTTGCTCTTGCTTTTGAGTATTAAGGCGCGCTATTTCTTCATTCGCTTTTAAACGTCCGCCCTCAAAAAGCGGTGCTGAAATACTACCTAATAACGACCATGCAAGGCTTGATGGAGAAAACAAGTCGCTTACTCTGTCGGTGCTATCACTTAGTGAAGCTGTTAAATCTAAACTTGGAAAGCGTTGTTTGTGCGCATACGCCAATGAAGCGTCGGTGGCTAAAAGATCATACCAACTTGCTCGCAGCGTAGGTTTACGTGTTATAAGTTCAGAAGGTAAGCCTAGTGGAATATCGGTATTAATAACGGGTAAGTCGCTTCTAGCAGTAATGGCACCTTTTGGGTATTCACCCAGTAAACGCTCAAGTACACGTGCTGAAGCCGATAGGTTCGCAGTTTGAGTAGCAATGCGAGCGCGTTCAGTATTGAGCTCATTACGGGCTAAATATACATCGAGTGCTTCGTTTATACCTTGGCGATAGCCAGACTCGATAATATCAAGGCTCTGCTGTGCATTGGCTTCGCGACGTTTAAATAAATCGAGTAATTGTTGCGATGTAACAACATCAAACCAGCCAGTTACTACATCAGCAACGAGTTGCTGTTTAGCTTGCTCAAACCGGGCCTGTTGCGCTAAATAGTTAAGATTAGCTTCGCGCTTTGAATCAGAAAGCTTACCCCATAAATCAACCTCGTAAGTTAAGTTTAAACTAACTGAACTTGCGTTGTCGTAGCTCACTGGGCGGTTGTCTTTACTACGGCTAGTACGCGTTGATAAATCAAGGCTAGGCCAAAGTGCAGAGCCCGATACTATAAGCTGTTGTTTTTGAATTTCTACATCATAACTAGTTTGTAAAAGCTGTTGGTTGTTTTTAAGTGCTTGTTGTACAAATTTGTTAAGCGTAGGGTTTTGTAGTTGTGTAAGCCATTGCTCTTGTACTTTTAATACCGAGCTTGATGCTTCTTGCTGCCATTGCTGTGGCATATTATTAGGCGCTTGCATGCGCTGCGACGAGTTAAAATCACTCGCACAGCCGCTAAGCAGCATCACACTAATTGCCAATAGGGTTGGCTTGCATTGCCAAATCATAATTAAACCTAAATTACTGCTATTTATGAACGTAATTCAAGCACTTTGGCAACTTTTGCTCAACCTACTTTACATAACATTACATAGCTAGCGATGAACTAACATAATAGCCAGTTATACGGTAAAAATGAGCAAATGATCAGCAATTTTTAATAATAAAAAATTAACTTTTTGTAGTGTGTCTAAGAGATTATACCAATTCGCTTAATTAAGTGATCTATTTTGAGGTAAGAAAATCGTGTCGATAACAAGGAAAAAATTTCGTTATTTTTGTCTTATATCAGAAATTTTTAACGCAGTTAGCGTCAGGTTTAATCCCTAAAATTGATTAAGTATTATTGCGGATTGGTATTAGACATATAGAAACAGAAAAGCCCCGCTATAAGCGAGGCTTTTGAATAAATGGTGCCGACTAACCGAGTCGAACGGATAACTTATACAGACTACTGATTACAAGTCAGTTGCTTTGCTCTTAACTATGGGTATTTTTAATTCTCAAGTTAAAAACAAAAAAGCCTCGCTATAAGCGAGGCTTTTTAAATAAATGGTGCCGACTAACCGACTCGAGCGGGTAAATTATACAGACTACTGATTACAAGTCAGTTGCTTTGCTCTTAACTATGGGTATTTTTAATTCTCAAGTTGAAAACAAAAAAGCCCCGCTATAAGCGAGGCTTTTAAATAAATGGTGCCGACTAACCGAGTCGAACGGTTGACCTACTGATTACAAGTCAGTTGCTCTACCAGCTGAGC
>NZ_JBEOOL010000025.1:0-76819 GCF_040309225.1 Pseudoalteromonas sp. GW168-MNA-CIBAN-0100
TAAATTCAGAAGCCTTTATAAACTAACCAGAAGATCGGTCAATGGATCGTTAAATATTTCTTAACTGATCGGCATTAGGCTAAATAGCCCACTTTAAAGTTTTAACATGTTCTTCCCTGCAGAGCGCTTACGCGCTCTTTTAGATTAAGCTAATGCACAACGATTTTTTGCTTAATTGCTGGCATTAATGTTTTACCATTGCCATCTACTTTGTTTAACAATTTAAGTCCCATCACTTTTGCCAGTACTGGGTAAATATCAAGATTATTTACTTCTTTAAGGCTTACACCTTGTTTAAATGCAGGGCCTACAGCAATAAATGATGCTGCCATATCCTCGGTATATGCATAACCGTGAGTCCCTAAATAGGTTGGTTTTTTACCATTGGTAAATACCGCTGGCGCTGTAGTTTGCACCACAATATCGCCTACGCGAGTGCCTTTATTGTAATGATACGCTGCTAATTGCTCGTCAGTTAATACTGTATAACGACCGTTTGACGCATCTCGTAAACGTGCTTTGTAACCTTCAATATCAGCGTTTTTAGCATCAGGCTGAGTATAAATAAGTAAACGTGGACCAGTATTTTTAACTAAAAAGTTTTCATCTTGAGGCAGTGTGGTTACATCAATGCTTTTATCTGGATCTATACTCGTCATACCATGATCCGACACAATAACTAAGTTTACCTCTTGCTCTAATTTACTTAAGCGAGTTTGTAATTGCCCCATTAATTCATCAAGCTGTTTAACTGCATCACGCGTTTGTGGTGCGTCTGGCCCAAATTCATGGCCCATGCTATCAACTAGCGAAAAGTAACTCGCAATAAAACGTGGGCGCTGTGCTTTTGGTAAACTTAACCACTGAATAATTTGATCAACACGGCTTTGGTAATCGCTGTATTTAGAATAGTGATAAAAGTAATCTGGTGTCATGCCGTTAAATAATGCATCTGACTCAGGCCAAAAATAAGTAGCCGATTTAAGCCCCTGCATTTTTGCTAAATTCCAAAGCGGAATACCCTTTACCCATGTGCTATCGCCTAATGCTTTGCCCATGCTGTAACAGTCGTTCTTACGCGCTTTATCACAAAAGCTATTATCAACAATGCCATGGTTTACCGGCAGTAAGCCCGTAATAATAGAAATATGATTAGGAAACGTTTTAGTTGGATAAACAGGTATTAGCTTTTGTGCGCGAACACCGCGCTCGGCCATTGCTTTTAAATTTGGCGCGCCGTGTTTTTCAATATAATCCCAACGCAGGCCATCAATTGATACAAGCACCACAGTTTGCTCTTTTGCAGCAAATGCGCTGTTCATTCCTAACATTAGGCAAATTGATACTGCCTTTAAAATCCACTGTTTCATTATAAACACCTATAAATGCACAACAATTACTCAAAAAATTATTTTAAAGCAAGTTGTTACTTTATGATACAAACTGATAGATTAAACCCTGTATATTAAAGACAAATGACTATGTGCTAAAAACTATGCCAGTCATCAATTGTAAAAAAGGACAAGTATAAAGATGACCATAGATTTTAGTAAAAAAATAACGCCAGCACGAATGTACCGCACAACCTCTAACTTACAGATGGCGCTAGAAAGCGACCGTGGACGTATTATTAACAGTGCCGCTATTCGCAGGCTGCAGCAAAAAACACAAGTGTTTCCGCTTGAGCGCAACGCAGCTGTGCGCTCTCGCCTTACCCATTCGCTTGAAGTACAACAGGTTGGTCGTTTTATAGTGCAACGTATTTTTGCTAATTTAAGCTATGAGCAACAAAAAGATTACGGCTTAACCGACCTAGAGCGCCCACTAGAAAGCTTAGTAGAAATGGCCTGCCTAATGCACGACATAGGCAACCCACCGTTTGGACATTTTGGCGAAGCGGCTATTAACCACTGGTTTAATAACAACCTAGCAAGCGTAACACCCGAACGCTGTAAAGAACCAAACACCGGTATAGGTGTTGTTTTTAAACACCTTGCGCTCGATATTTGTAACTTTGAGGGCAACGCTCAAGGCATACGTATAATTCATTCTTTGCAAACGCTTAATTTAACCTACAGCCAGAGTGCTGGTATTTTAAAATACACTCGCCCTGCTGGGCTTGATGTAAAAGACACTCCGCAAAATAAAAACTATTTAATGAAAAAAGTAGGTTACTACTACAGCGAAAAAAACTTTGTTGAAGCGCTACAAAAAGAGCTCACTATTGAGCCTTACTGCCGCCATCCTGCAAGTTACATAATGGAAGCCGCCGACGACATTTCGTATTGCCTAGCCGACATAGAAGACGCCGTAGAAAAAGACATAATAAGCACTGAGTTGCTGTGCGAAAAACTTAAAAGTAGTTACAAAAAAGTATTAATAAATCTATTAATCGACGACGCTCAACATCAAAATTTTGTAGACAAAGCCGTAGACTACGCACTAGAGCGTGCACAAGCACAACCCTATAATTTTAATAGTGAATTTTTTATATACCTGCGGGTTGCATTGCTACATCCGCTAGTAAATCACGCCGCAAAACGCTTTATCGAAAATATAGAACCTATTTACCATGGCGATTTTAACCAAGCGCTTTTAGAAGATAGAAGCCATCTACATGCAGTAACTAAAACACTAAAGCAGGTAGCGCTTGAGCATGTATTTTCAAACAAAGAAGTCGAAAAATTAGAGCTACAAGGGTATCGCATAATTAATGGTTTGCTCGATTGCTATAAACCATTACTGCTACTAAACAAGGATGACTTTAAGCGTGCACTAAATGGCGATTCACGTTTATTAATAGAGTCGCGACTTATTAAAAAGCTCTCTAAAAAGCACTTAAATAGTTACCAACACGCAATAGATGCGATGCAAGAAGAGCCCGATCACTTTGCGGCATACGAGTTTTATTATCGTTGTAGATTAATCCAAGATTATATAAGCGGTATGACCGACCAATTTGCTTACGATGAATATCGCAGCCTTATGGTTATTGATTAGTTGTATTACTCTGGATAATTTTTAATTTTGCGCTTAAAATCAAACTATTAATATTTAAGCGCATAACTTCATGATATCAAAACTAATTAGATTTACCCTTTGCTTTGCCTTATTTTATAGTGCGCAAAGTGCTGCATACAACGAAGCTATGTGCATTTTAATTAAACAAGAAATGCAGCAAAATAGTAATAATAAAGCGAGTCAAAAATATCGTAAAGCTGCGCGTGATTACAAAAACAACTGTAATAAGCCAAAAGAAATTCAAGCACAACCTAAGCCTCAAATAATAGAGCCTGAGCCGACTATTATTACTCAGCCACAACCTAAAATTGTTGAACCTGCCCCTGTAATTAAACCTACTGAAGAAGCTGTTAAAGAAAGCATCAACGAGCAAACCCTTAATTTAACTAATGATCAAAAACAACAAATAAACGATCAGCTAAATACCAACAGTAACGAAATAGTAATTGATGCAGAGCCAACAAAAGCAGCACCCGAGCAAGTAGTTACAGAGCAAAAAAACGAAGCTGTGATAGAGCAAGTAAAACCGGCGACGCCAGAGCAAAGCGTTCAACCTGCGTCTGAAAAGCCTGTACTTGTAAAACCAGCACCGGTGTTAACTAAACCAGCGCCTGTAATTGCGCCGCAACCTGTAGCACAAAGCCCAAGCTCGTTACTTTTACCCACTTTAATACTTGTTATAGTGGTACTTATTGGCGCTATGGTAGTCGTGCGCCTGCGCCGTGCAAAACAAAGTAAAACGATGGCAGAACCGACTATAGCGGCTCCACCTGAAGTTAAATCAGAAAAAATTGCTACGCCAGCTAAACCTGAAATTAAAGCAACAAAGCCAGTACAAACAACAAAAGAGCCAAAGATTGAGCCTGTCGTCATTAACGAAGCAACTCAAAATAATAAAGCAGTTGAGAGCAGCGTAGCGACAAATGAAGAGTCAGTGGAACCTACTAACACAGCGCAAAATACTGATATTGAACATACAACAACGCAGATCTCAGATGAGCAAAACAACGTAGTTACTCCATCGCAAACAAGTGAAATTGAGTCTGCACAAATGGAGCCAGCAGATACTTTAGAGCAAACAAGTACCGCTACGTTTAACGAAGTAAAACAAAAACCAGAGCCTAATACCGCCGAGTTTGAAGCCGCCGCTAAAACAACCTTAGAGCGCATTAAAAATGCCAGCAGCTTTAATGAGCCAGAGGTACGCGACTTTGACCCAGATGCAAAGCCAGTAAAAAAACAACGTAAGCACTATACAGCGCAAGTAACGGAATCTTCGCCAATAGAAGCCGAACATAACACTGTAGAGCCGGTTATTACTACTCCTGAGTCAGTAACAGCGAGTGAGCCGGTTATAGATTTACACGCTCCAGAGCAAATATCTGACGCTCAATCGACTACGTATACAACCGAGCAAGACTTTAAAGAACCAGAGGTGCGTACATTTAACCCAGATGCCCCGTTACCTGGTGAAAAGCCGATGCCTAAAAAAGAAGACGCGATACCTGAGCAAGCACAAACAACACCGCTAGTTAATGAGCCAGTAATTGAGCCTAAAAAAGCGGACAGTAACAATCCATTTGCTAACTTATCGTTGGACTCAAGCTGGGATCCTGACTCGGCTGAAAAGCCCAAAATAGAAGAGAAAAAACGCGCCCCTAAATCACAAGCATTAATAGATGCAGAAGAACGCGCTAAAAACATGCAAACCAAATAGTAAGTTTTAAAGTAGCGCATCATATTTGAGGCGCTGTTTTAGTAACCAAATAATTAACTGTTTTTCACCGTATTACTTACACTCTTATCCCATCCTAAAATGCGCCTTAGTAATTAGAAGCTTCACTCCTCGCGCAAACAAGCTCAGCCCCTAGTGCAATATTCAAGCTTGAGAGTCTTTTGTGAGCCTACAATTTGTTGACGCGATGGGTGCTGAGCATACATTTAACAGGTGGTATTTTTAGACTGGAGTTTACGGCTACGTTATCCGCAGCCATAAATTAAAGTAACTTGGTCAACATGCCCTAATTAAAAGTCCTAGTTAACAGCCCTAGCGGTACGTTTATTTTTAAGCTTTAACCCGCCAATTAATAGCAGTGGCCCTATAAACATAGCAAGGCCATACACGCCACCGGTAACCGCGTATTCTGGTTTATTCAAAAAGCTAATAGCAATTAAAATAGCTAACGATGCATTTTGAATTCCAACCTCAATTGAAAGCGTCAGCGAATCAGTTAAATTTAATTTTGAACACTTAGCAATTAACCAACCAACAACCATTGAACCAATATTAAGTGCTATGCACGCCCAAAATACATCGTTAAATGAGCTAACTAATAAATCGCGCTCTTTTATTACTAGTGCGGCAATCATCATAAGCATAAAAAACAACGAGAAGCGTCTAAAAAACGGCTCTGCTTTAATGGCAAAATCACTTTTAAAGTGACGTAACCAAATGCCTATAGCAACTGGCACTAAGGTAATAAAAAATAGCCCTAATGAAGTAGTTAAAATAGAAAAAGTAGCATCGTCTGCTGGGGCAAACTGACTCATAGCAAAGCCAATAATAAACGGTGTGGTTATTATACTAATTGCGGTAGAGGCAGCGGTTAAACTTACCGAAAGCGCTAAATTAGCTTTAGCAAGCTGGCTTACTACATTTGACATAGTACCGCCTGGGCAGGCAGCTAATATCATTAAACCAATAGCGATAGGCGTTGGTAGGTTAAGTAAATAACACAGCCCTAATGCTAATAAAGGCATTGCTACAAGTTGGCCTATTAAACCCATAACAATGGCAAGCGGGCTTTTAAATAGACGAGTAAAATCGTTTGTTGTGAGCCCAAGACCCATACCAAACATAATAAGTGCAAGAGCGAGCGGAAGTATTACTTCAGTTAATATAGATGCATTCAAATTAAACAGCCTCGTTTGTTATTGTTTTTAATTGGAGTGTTAATTTTTAAGTTAACTGTATACCAATTCGCTTAATTAAGTGATCTATTTTGAGGATGGAAAAACGTGTTGATAGCTAGGCAAAAAATTCGCTATTTAGTTGTTCTAAATGAGAATTTTTTAACACAGGTAGCGACACGTTTAGCCCCGCAAAATGATTAAGTATTATTGCGGATTGGTATAACGCCCCTTTACAATAAATCCTAATGCTAGAAGCATTACTTATTTAAAATAGTAGCAATGCGTTTACCCAGTTCTGGAAGTACATCTTGCTCAAACCATGGATTCTTTTTAAGCCATATATTATTACGCGGACTGGGGTGTGGAAGCACTAAATAATTTGGCCAATACTCACGCCACGATTTTACTAACTCCGTAAGTGGCATTTTTTTAGTCTCCGGTAAGTGATACGCCTGCGCGTATTTACCTAATACTATTGTCAGCTCAATATTTGGTAGTGCAGCCAATAATTGCTCGCGCCATGCTGGGGCACATTCTTTTCTCGGTGGTAAATCACCCGACTTCCCCCTACCCGGGTAGCAAAAGCCCATAGGTAAAATTGCTATATTATTAGCGTCGTAAAATTCATCACGTGTTAGCCCAAGCCATTCTCGTAGGCGGTTTCCGCTTGCATCGTTAAACGGCACGCCTGTTTCGTGAACTTTTATACCCGGTGCTTGGCCTGCGATTAAAATACGTGCGTTTGGGTTAAATTGTATTACAGGTCGAGCCCCTAAAGGTAAATGAGGATCACAGATCACGCATTTACTAACTTGGTCTATTAATTGGTGACTATTCATGTTTATTTGGCCTTAAATGCTTAATTTTCATCCTAAATGGCCATTTAGGATAAATGAGTTGGTAAAAAATCGGTTTATTTTATCTAAAATGGCGATTAGTTAGTAAAATCCTGATCTTTAAGCCTAAATGCCCTACAGCCCTTATAGTACCTAGTGTTCTTTCGCCCATACCGCAAATTCGTTACCACTTGGTTCTGTAAAGTGAAACCGACAACCGCCAGGAAACTCAAAAATAGGTTTTAATATTACTCCGCCAAATGTCTCTACTTTTTTAAAGGTTGCGTGTATGTCGTCGCTATAAAAAATAAGTAATGCTGCCCCATGCTGAGTTAGTGATTTTAATGGAGCCTGAAAAATCCCACCATCTAACCCCTGCTCACTAAACGCCGTGTATTCTGGGCCGTAGTCAGTAAACTGCCAATTAAATACATGACTAAAAAAGGCCTTAGTTGCGGGTAAGTCGCATGCAGGAAACTCTACGTAATTTAGTTTTTCGTGATCGCTCATCGTTATTTCACTCTTTATTTTTACTCAGTTTATTAACCTTAAGCTTTACATACAGCCTGTGCAATATCATTAAACAATAACAGATCAGTATTTTACTAAGTAATTAAGTAAGTAAGCATAATTTACTTAAAAGTTAATGACTACAAATGAGAATAGCTATCTTTTGTATTTGTAACATATATAATAGCGCCTTTGTTTTATCCTCAGCTTTAAATAAAGGGATTAATTAACTATGCAGGCACCTTTGCACAGTGCGCCATTCGATAAGGTTAACGTAATTGCGCTTATAGTAAAAAGCGTAAGCAGTTATCGAGTTTTGGTATTTTTACGTTTTTTTATTGCCATAATTGGTGGCTATGCCTTTACCTCTGCAAGTATTGCGTTATTAAGTTTTGTATTGCCAATAGCTAAGCAAGACGCTGTACTGTTTAGTGTTTCAATCAGCATTTTAATTTATGCCGTAGTATTTATTTATGCCTTTAGCGTTAAATCATTAAGAAAAGTGTGGATCAGTATTTTACTAAGTACAGGTGCGTTTATCGGATTGCTTGTATTACTAAAGGGTTGGGTATGAAAGACAGCTTTTTTAGATCGATGACTTGGTTACACACTTGGGTAGGGTTACTCGTTTGTTGGTTATTATATTTAATATTTTTTGCGGGAACACTTAGCTTTTTTAGAGATGAAATAACGCTGTGGAATCAACCTGCCATACATAATGTACAAGCCCAAACACAGCGTATAGAAGCGCAAAAGCAGCAAATAATTACAGGGTTCGATTACCTAGCTAGCCATGGTGCTAGCTCACCAAACTGGCGTATTACTCTGCCTGAGCCGCGTATTCCTTATTTAATTTATGGTTATGCAAAGCCAAAAGAGCCAGGCCAGCGCCGCAGCCAGTTTAAAAACACACAGTTAAACCCTAATACCATGAAAGAGCTTGAGCCCTTTGTAGATACTAAAGGTGGTAACTTTTTTTATCGGCTGCACTATGATTTACATTACATGGATGCAATAACCGCACGCTGGATTGTGTGCTTTGCTAGCTTTTTTATGCTAATTGCCATTATATCGGGTGTGGTTATTCATAAGCGTATTTTTAAAGATATGTTTAGTTTTAGACGTAATAAAGGTAGCCGTACATGGTTAGATGCCCACAATTTAAGCTCTGTGCTTGCCCTGCCTTTTCATTTAATGATTACTTACACGGGCATGATTACGCTCATATTTATGTTGTTTCCCTACCCTGCGCAAACGTCTTACGATAACGGCATGCGTGGCTTTTTTAACGATGTAACCCCTCGCAACACCATGACCGATAAAGCCGAAGGCGAATCATCAATGGTGCCGATTCAAAGCATTTTGGATCAGGTTTATACTAAGTGGCCTCATGCAGATATTACTCGCGTACAAGTTAACCAACCAAATATGGCAGCTTCAACAATTACCGTATTGGTAAGCGCAGGTAAAACACTGCGTGACCAAGCACCACGCTTAATATTTAGTGGTGCTACAGGGCAAATGGTTGCTAAAACTGATGACGAGCTAACTAGCAGCAAAGCGCTTTACGAATCACTTAATTCAATGCATACAGGGCGTTTAGCTACGTGGTTACTGCGTTGGTTATACGTATTAGGCGGTATTGCAGGCTGTGTAATGATTGGCTCTGGCTGTATTATGTGGGCTAAGCGAATTCGCGAGCGAACTAAAAATAACGTTAAACCTTCGTTTGGTTTAAAACTAGTTGAAGGGTTAAACCTAGCCACTATTATGGGACTTCCACTGGCAACGTGTGCATTTTTTATTGCTAACAGACTACTTAGCCCAACTACCGCAGAGCGCGCCGATAAAGAAATACTCGCGTTCTTTTTAACATGGCTAGCGGTTGCTCTTTTAGCACTTATAAAGCGCGACACACTGCAATGGCGAGTTATGGCAGCTATAAATGCTGTTGCATGTTTAAGCGTACCGGTTATTAATGCACTTACAACTAACGGTAATATAGTTAGCTATTTGATGCACAAACAGTGGGCTTTATTTACTTTTGATGCACTGTTTTTGTTATTTAGTATATTATTTTTTATACAAACCGAAAAATTACGTACTGCTAAAAACAACTCAAAAATAATCAGCCCTAGTCAATCTAATAACCTTAAAAGGCAAAAACCATGATTGATTTACTTGGGTTTAGCCTATGCCTGCTCAGTTTTAACTGTTTTGCGCTGGCTAAGTATAATCATTTTAAAGATGTATTTAAAAAACGCCCTACAGAATCCCAACGTAAAAAGCTGCTATTAGCTGCTTGGATCAGTATTTTACTAAGCTTGGTGCTTTGTATAGTTACTCAAGGTGGATATGGAACATTACTATTTTGCGGGTTTATGAGCCTAAGTGTCTTAATTATAATGGTTTTTTATAATTTTTTAGTAGGCTACGTAAAGTGGTTTAGTGTTTTAAATAGCGTGTTAGTTGTACTAAGTGGGTTGTTTTTAGCATTAAACTAGCCTTAGTTAGTAAAAACGTGATCCGTTACTTTCCCATAGATTAGGCAAAAAAAATGGCAAGCTATATAGCTTGCCAACAATAGGGGATATTCAGTGTTTCCAATACTTACTGTCTCACGGCAAGTACACACAATATAACCATAATATATTTAAGTTACTTTACAGTTAGGTGACTCTTTTATTACTACTGTAAAGGGGCTTTACATTGTTTATTGCTCAACCCAAATTATTTCATCGGTAGCAAAGCCCAACTCTTTAGCTTTAGTTAAAAAGTGTTCTTTAAGCTCTTTGCTAACCGTTGGTGTACGCGATAAAAACCACAAGTAATCTTTGTTGTAACTGGTTATAAATGCATATTGATAATCGGGTTGGTCAAGTTCAAAAATCACGTAAGCGCCATAAAATGGACCAAAAAACGAGACTTTAAAATGCCCGGTGTCAGTGCCCTCAACAAACTTGGCTAAGCCTTCGGCGTCATCCCATTTTTTATCATCCGTTAAATACCCTTTGTTAAGGACCTTTACTGTGCCGTCGTCGTTAATTGAATAAGTCGCGGTAACTTGCTCCATACCTTCTTCGAATGAGTGATTGAGCCGTGCTATTTCAAACCATTTGCCTTTATATTTTTGTATATCAAAGTTTTTAACGGGTGTTATTCCCTCAGGAGGGCTGGTGCAAGCACTAAGAAAAAATAGCCCTGTAATAAGTAAACCGTATTTAATAGCCTTCATGTAAGCTCCTTTTTAAATTACATAAATAGTACGTATTATCTAAATATAGATGGATATAAAGTTTGCTAGCCGATTAAAAAATTTTGCTATAGGATCATATTAATTCTAAAGCAATAAAAATGACCATAGCATGAAAATTTGGGTAGATGCAGACGCGTGTCCTGTTGTTATAAAAGAAATACTTTTTAGAGCTGCAGAGCGTATGAAAATCGAGACTATTTTAGTGGCTAATCACGCAATGCGTATTCCGCCGTCAAAATACATAAGCCGCGTTCAAGTATCGTCGGGGTTTGATGTAGCCGACGACGAAATAGTAAAACGTATTGAAAAAGGCGATTTAGTTATTACGGGCGATATTCCGCTAGCAAGTGAAGTAATTGATAACGGCGGGCAAGCACTCAACCCGCGTGGCGAGCTTTATACCACCGAGAATATCCGCTCAATACTTAACGTGCGAGACTTTATGGATACCATGCGCTCAAGTGGCGTAGAAATGAGTGGTGGGCCGCCGCCACTTAGCCAAACCGATCGCCAAAACTTTGCAAATAACCTCGACCGTATTTTAGCGCAAAACAAGGCTAACTAACTTGAATACCCAATTAGTTGGCTTAGGTGATACGCAATTTAGCGTGGCGGTATACGTAGCAAAAGCGCCGCCAATGCCGTTTTTTGAAACACTTGAATGCCTAGAACCGGTTATAAATGAGCAAATAAATACCATAAACCAGCACTGTGGTAATGGTTGGCGCAAAGTGTTTAACGTGTACGCAAAAGTGCTATTTGCCCTGCCAAGTGAGCATTATTCATTTGCTAAACAAGCCCCTACTTGGCAACAATATCGCGATGAGTATTTACTGCAAAAAAATAGTAAAAACGCCCTGCTATTTAGCGCGCCCAACATTACTATTACGTGTGCAAATAAAGCTACTAGCAATAAAAACCAGTTACACATAATTGCCGGTCGTACGCACGCTAAAAACTTATTACAACAAGGTAAGTTACATGCACAATTTGATTGGCTCGACGACGAGTTTGCAATAGACACCAGTAACAACATTATTGTGTGCCCATATTTTGATTACAGGCAACTAAGTAATATAAAAATTGCGAGATTAAGCGAGCTAGTCGCGCAGCTAAAAATGACTAAATAACCTGAACTCTGGATAATAAATCTATCTCAAGCAGCTATTTTCAGCGCTAACTGCGTTGAATTTACTTGCAATAGGCCAGCTATTGACGCGTAAATTCGCCTTGCTTTCACTGAAAATCTCTGGCTAGAGAAAATAAATTTAAATATCAAAATAATTTAATATGTTAGTAAATATCTTAACCAGAGTTCAGGTTAAATAACACATTGTAGGGAACGACCATGGCCGGAATTTTAGAGTTAAACCAATTATTAAAATCAATGCAGCCTGTGCTTAAACAAGGTGAGTACATATTTTGCTGTTTAGCTGGTAAATTGGCCGATTATGTTCATTTAGAGCCACTTGCCACTTATGTTGAAGAAGAAGGGCTAACCCTTATTTTAAAAGCTGAAACCGCCGATAAAGCAGGTATTACTTACGAGGGTAAATATAATTTAATCACTCTTAACGTACATTCAAGTTTAGAGGCCGTTGGGCTAACTGCTGCGGTATCTGCAAAGCTAACTGAGCATGGCATTAGCGCTAATGTGGTTGCTGCGTTTTATCACGATCATATTTTTGTACAAACAGATAAAGCACAAGCTGCAATTAAAGCACTTGGAGAGATTGGTTAAGTTTACTGGCACAGTAAGAAGCTGAGCTAGTACAAGTAATGTTAATATTAGAGCGTCGGGTGGCGCTTCGCTTAACCGACCTACGTATAAAAACACCGAGTTTGTTCACTCGGTGTTTTTATTGGTGCTAAATAGCGGGTGCTTGTTTAGCTTGTAAAACTTAAACTACATACCCACTAAAGCCTAGAGCTTTAAAATACAGCTTCGGAATGCCAAATTTGCACTCATTTAGCAGTTCGCTAAAGCGCATTCTATCAAGCGGGTAAAACTCATTTTCTAAGTCGTGCCCTGTTTGTGTTTTACCTGTTTCGGTTAAGCCCAATTGCGCGCACGTTGTAAGCTGGGCTTCGCGCTCAAATGAAGTTTCAGGGCGCATTAAATCTGCAATATAAAGGTTGGCGTCTTTTTTAAGGCTGCCTTTAATCGCTTTTAATAACTCTTTTTTATCGCCGTTATCCTCTACAAAATGCATTACCAATAAACATAAAACAGCATCGGCTTTAACCGATAATTTATCAACTGGGCCATTATGAATATTTACGCGGCTTGTTATGCCTTGTTCATCAAATTGCTGCTGTGCGATAGCAAGCATATCGGCTGATGTATCTTGCGCAGTAAATTGCCATGTAGGGTTTAGTGCAGCCAGTGCAAGTACTTCTTTGCCTGTGCCTGCCCCTACTACCAAAATATGTGCATTGTCGCTTAGCGTTGCTTGTAGTTGCGCATTAGTGAGCTGATGTAATAATTCATAACCAGGAACTAAACGGGTTATGCGGCTATCGTATTGTGTTGCTTGCTCGCCTGTAAACGTTGGCATTGTATCTCCTTGTTTTCAGTAATGTTGCTTATAAAACTTCAACTGTGGAATATCCACCTGGCTTTTTGGCTACATGCACTTGAGTGGCTACACGCTCGCTCATTTGTGTTACGTGCGATATAACGCCTACTTTTCTGCCTTGTGCTTGCAAAGAATCCAAAGCGTCCATTGCAATGCTTAGGGTTTCGCTGTCTAACGTACCAAACCCTTCGTCAATAAACAAAGAATTGATTTGTACTTTGTTTGACGAAAGCGATGCTAAACCAAGTGCAAGTGCGAGCGATACTAAAAATGACTCCCCGCCTGAGAGTGTATTAACAGAGCGTTGCTCGTCGGCCATGTCGCGATCGATAATCGCAATGTCGAGCGTTTGCGCTATGGCGGTTAATTCGTAGCGTTTGTTGAGTGTTTTTAAATGGCTGTTGGCATAGTGCAGTAATATTTTTAACGTTTGTGTTTGCGCTAAGTTACGCATGGTTTTACCCGTTGCATCACCCAATACTTTATTAAGCAAGTGCCACTGCTCAACCTGCGTTTTAAGTTTAGTTAACTCAGCCTGCTTACCTTCAAGCGCTTTTGCGTTTTGGTTGTGTTGCTCAATAGCGGTATTAGTTGCTAGTAATGAATTTTGCAGCTGCGTTTGTTGCTCGTTTAAGCTGCTTAGTTGCGTACTTAAAGCCTCTGCACTTTGCGTTGGTTTATCGCTACTGTTGTGTTTTTCAAGCGTAAGTTGCTGCTGTTTTAATGCGGCGTTTGCATCTGTTAGGGCTTGAGTTAACTGCTCGTGCTGAGTTAAATGCGCTTTAATAGTATCGCTACTGAGCGTTAGTAAAATTTTGACCTGTTCGTGCGTTGCATTGCTATATTGCGCTTTAAAGTCAGTAAACCACTGGTTATAACGTGCCTCAAGCGTTGCTAGCTCTTGGCTGTTTTCAAGTAAGCGTTGCTCAACATTTTTAAGCGTTATAGCGTGCTCATCTCGTTGTTTTATAGCGTCGTCATAGGCTTTTTGACTCGCTTGAACCTGCGATTGCATTTGCTCTTGCGCACTTGTAAGTTTTGCTTGGTAGTCGTCTGCGCTTATTTGCTCGTTATTAAATAAAGCTAAGCGCTCACTTTGCGTAGCGTTTAATAGCTCTTTAGCTTTTACAAACTCTTCATTAAGTGCTTTTAACGATTGTTCGTTGTTACTTATAAGCGGTGTGAGCTGCTTTATTTGCTCATTAGCTGTGTCTTGACGTTTTTGGCTTTGCTCAAGTTGCATTTGAGTTTGCTGATACTGCGTAACTTGCTCGTGCAACTGGGTAAGCTCAAGCGTATTGGCTTGTAGTTGCTGCCAAAAATCACTGTTTTCAAATTGGCTATTAAGCGTTGTACCGAGCTCGTTAATTTGCGCACTTAGTTCGCTATGCTTACTCGTTATTTGGTTTTGCTGATGTGTAAGCTCAAGGTGTTTATTACTAAGTTGCTGCTGTACTTGCTGCTCTGCTTTAAGTGCTGCTAGTAGCTCATTTACTTTAGTTTGCAGTGTACGTTGGCGTTTTTGCTGCTCAAAGTATTGCGCTTTTTGCTCCGTTAACTGCTTATAAGTTACTTCAAGCTGATCAGGCGTTAAGTCGTTAAGCTCGGTGCGTGCACCTTGCATGGTATTTTTAATGTCGAGCTGTTTAGCTTTTGCTGTTTGTATTATTTGCTCAAGTTGTCCGTGTTCAGCAGTTAATACGGCATGTTGAGTTTGGTGCTTATGCAGCTCGCTTTGTGCATAGTCAAATTGCTTTTTAGCTATATTAAAAGCATTCTCAAAATCAGTAATTAAGTTATTTAATTGCTGATTTTGATTTACCGCATACGGGTGCTCAGTTGCGCCGCACACTAAACAAGGCTCATTAGGGCGAAGCTCTGTGCGTAAATGTTCTACGTTTTCGCTGGCTCTTAAGCGCGCTTGGTTAAGTGCGTACTCGCTGCCTTTAAGCGCTTGCTCACTGGTTATTAAATGCTGATTAAGTAAAGCATGGGCTTGCTGGCTTTCATTTAACTGCTGATTAAGTACTTGTTGGCGTTGAGTGCTTTGTTTTAGTTCTGCGTTAAATTGCCCGTAGCGCTCTCGCTGCTCTTTTAAGTAATCAATACTTTTTAGCTGCGCGTCGCAGTGCTCTGCATTAAATTCATTAAGCTGAGTATTTAATGCCTGTAAAGTTGATTGCTCACCACTAAGTGCCACCTCGCACTGCTGCACTTTATTATTTTGCGCATTTAAAAGATCGCTCTGACTTGCAAGCTCGCTATTAAGAGTTTGGCTTTGTGCAAGGTTTGCGGTTAATTGCTGCTGTGCATTTAAGTAAGTATTAAAGCTTTGCTGATAGTAGCTCCAGTCTTTTGCTAAAACATGCAGCTGTGCATGCTCATTAAGCCATTGCTGGCTTTTAGCTGAGTCGGTATTAGCAAGTTCAAGCTCGCTATTGCTTTGTTTAAGCTGTTGTTTGAGCTCATCTAATTGAGATTGCTCTTTGGTTATTTGCGACTCAGTACCTTTTACAGCTTGAGTTTGCAAGGCTATATTGCTATCGAGCTCTCGCGCTTTAGCTATAACGGGCGCTGCATTTTGTTTTTGCTCATTGGCGTTATTAAGCAGCTCGGTGTGTTTAGTAAGCGCGGTATTACGCTCGTTAATTACCGCTAAATGATCAACACTTTTAAGCGATGTTATTTGCTGATCCAAAGCCGTATTTTGATCGGTTAACAAATTAAAACGGCTGCGGTTATCTTTTATTTCAAGCGCTTGTTTAGCTTGTTTTGCCTGCTCGCTTTGCTCAACGATACTTTCAAGCGCTGAGCTTGCTTGTTGCTGGGTTTGCTGTGCTTGCAGTAAGTTTTGCTCAAGTACAGTAGCTTGCTGATACCAGTTAAGTGCTTTTTCGGTTTTGGATAGCTCTTTTTTAGTGTGTTCGGTTTGCGCTTTTAAATCGGTTAACTTGGTTTGTTGTAGCTCAAGTTCATCGCTCGTTAACAAAGTATAGCTTTCAAGACCAGCTTTAAGCGCTTCAAGCTTTGCTACTTGCTCTTTATGGCGCTCAAAAATACGCACGCCAATACGGCTAAATTTATCGGTACCTGTTAAGCACTCTAAAAGTTGCGCTCGCTCATCGCCAGTGGCTTTTAAAAACGCAGCAAACTCATGTTGTGCTAAAAGTACGGCACGGGAGAATTGCTCAAAGTTAAGCCCTATTTTACTCTCCACTTCTTTTATTGTGTGGCTTTTGTCAGCTATAAGGGTTTCGTCTGGCAGGGTTACTAAAGTGTGCTCTGCTACTTTAAGTTTGCCTGTTACTTTTTTATGAGTTCGTGCAATTGTATAGCGCGCACGATAAAGCTGTTTATCTTGTCCTAAAAAGTCGACCTCGGCGTAGCCTTCCCATGTACCTCTGCGTAGCAAGTTTCGCGCATCATTAAGCTTAATGCTGTCGCCGTTAAACTCAATTAAGTTACCTTTATCACCGCGCAGCCTCGCTGTTTTTGTATAAAGGGCTAAACAAATAGCATCTAAAAAGGTACTTTTACCAGCACCGGTATCGCCTGTTATAGCAAACAATCCTGCATCTTTTAATGGGGCTTTAGTAAAGTCTATTTCAGCGTCAACTATTGAAGCTAAATTATGAATACGAACTGCGGTTATTTTCATAGTTGTTCTTGCTCCGTTAGCTCGTTTATCACGTCACTTAAAAGTGCTTTTAGCTCATCGGGTACGCTTTGCCCTGCCATGTCTTTATCGTTTGCGAATGCTTGTTCTAATAGGTTTAGTGGGTTGAGCATTTCAACTTCGCTTAAATCTTCAAATACGGTGTTGTCGTCATTTTGCGCTGATTGCTCACGTACACGTTCAATACCACAAAATTTAATATGCTTACCTTCAAGTGCTTGTTCTATTTGTTCTCTGAAGGTGGTGTCGGTATCGCTTGATTTAAGCTTTACACGTAAATAAGGCGCTATTGTATTTTGTGCAGTGTCGAGCGCTTTAATTTGCTCGCATAGTTCGCTTAATGGTACACACTCCCCCTTTGGTAAAATAATTACATCGGCAGAGCGCGGAATGTAAAGGGGGTTTACAGTTGTACTAATATGTTGTTTTTCATCAATAATAAACTCAACAACATTTACTTGGTGCGTGTAGTTACGTTCTGAAAACGACATAGGGATAGGTGTGCCGCTGTATCGAATAACATCACTTTTAGCGACTTGTTGCGCTTTGTGTAAGTGCCCAAGGGCAACGTAGTTGGCTTGTTTACCAAATACATTGGCTGAAATAGACTCTTCACCACCTATTACTAAGTTACGCTCAGAATCACTTGAGATGTCCCCGCCCTTTGCGTGTAAATGCCCCATAACTATTAATGGTGAGTTTTGCTCGTTTATATTAGTAGCTTGCTCTAGTGCAAGTTCGTAAGCTTTTGAAACGCCTTGAGCATAACTAGGACCGTTTTCGGTTTGGCTAAGTAAACTTACATCACTTGCGCGTAAAAATGGCATAGCGACGATTACAGCGCGTTTACCATTGGTATTTATGGTAATAACAGTTTCATCGGGTGTTGCGACATCAAAGCGCCCTACTACGTGAGTATCAAACTGTGCAAGTAATGGCTGAGCTGCCAAAATACGATTTGCAGAGTCGTGGTTACCCGCAATAATCACTACGTGTAATAGTGGGCATGCTTTTTTGGCGTCTTTAATAAATTGATAAAGCTGATTTTCAGCGCTAGCACTTGGAGTCGCTGTATGATAAATGTCGCCAGCAACTAAAAGTAAGTCTATTTGTTGTTCAACAAGAGTGGCTAATAACCATGTAAAAAAAGCTTGATGTTCAACACGGCGATCGTGTTCGTAAAATTGTTGGCCAAGGTGCCAATCTGAGGTGTGGAGGACTTTCATGTCGCGCTCTTAATAAAACCGTAAGAGCGCCAATATACCCAAGGCTGTTAAAGATGCAAGCCTAAGGCATGCATTACGTTAGGTTAAACTGTACCAAGCTGAAAAAACAACCGGTAATGCTAAAAGTGCCATTAATAATGGAATTTTTAACGTTTTAGTTTGTTTTGCGTGTAGCGCCTTTAGTGCATTAGTTTCGTTGCACGCTGCTACTTTATCGATATAAAAATAACCCGAATCGAGATACTGCTTACAGTTATTCTCACTTGCTGGAATCGCAATTAGTTCTTGTTGTTTTTTTAGGATGTAAAAATCCATAAGCCCACCGCATTTCTTGCTAGTAATCGATATTAATTTGAGGATAAATGTGACGAATTTATTTGCCTCAAATAAAAAGGTTGGCGATTTTAAATATAAACAGCACTAAAGATCAACCTAAAATTACACTATTTGTTATTTATCGTACAAATAGCGAATATTAATGAAGTTCGGCAATATTTGAGCCAATTATTTACTCGTTTCACTGTGTTTTTGTTCAGTAGAAAGGGCTTTTAGGCCATTTTACTTGTTGCGCATTAGTAATACTTATACGTAGGATTAATGGTTTACCTAGTAATGCCAAAGCAATACTTTTTTAGCAATATATATAAAGTGAATGATATTTTTTTAAGTTCTGGGACTTTGTATTTAACCGATCAAAACCATTATTAAAACCCAATTTTGTAAACCCCCTTTACAGTTTTTATCTATTCGTATTTTGTTACAAAATAATTGTATTTTCCAATCTAAAAAACTAAGTGAACATCACCCTAAAAATACGGTACTTGGTCGCTAATTTATTGAAGCTAACTGGTATATTTGTCAAAGTACGCTCACAAAATTATATTAGGACTAACAATGAAAAAAATAGGTCTTACGCTAAGTGCTTTTGTATTGCCGTTCGCAATATCGAGTGCAGCTATGGCGTCTTCGGTTGAGCAAACAAAAGGTTCTTTTGTTGATAAATTTCGTCAATTAGACGAAGCACTTCCTACACCCAATGTTTATCGTAGTGCCGCTGGCGAACCAGGTGAAAAATACTGGCAGCAACGTGTAAATTACGATATTGATGTGAAGCTAGATGAAAAAAAGCACCGCATTACCGGTAGCCAAAGCATTGAATATAAAAATAACTCACCACATACGCTTAAATATTTATGGTTACAGTTAGATCAAAATATTTTTAAAAGTGACTCTATTGCCGAAACAACAAAAACATTTAAAAGCACTTTAGAAAGCCTACCAGCTCAAAAGCCCGCTAAATTAAGTTTAGGTGAATTACGTCGCCAGCAATTTATGAGCGACAACGAACTGGGTTATACAATCAGTGGCGTAAAAGATGACGATGGTAAAGAGCTACGCGTAACTGTAGTTGATACCTTAATGCGCATCGATTTAAACGAGCCATTAAAACCAGGTAAAGAAGTAGAATTTAGCATGAACTTTGCCTTCAACATTGTTGAAGAAGATGCAGTGGGTGCACGTTCTGGTTACGAGCACTTTGAAGAAGACGGCAACGACATATTCTTAATTGCTCAGTGGTTTCCTCGTTTAGCGGCTTATACCGATTACGAAGCATGGACAAACAAACCGTTTTTAGGCTCTGGTGAGTTTACGCTTGAGTTTGGTGATTACGATGTTGAGATTACTGTTCCGGCAGATCACATTGTATCGGCAACAGGTAAACTTGATAACGCGAGCAAAGTACTTACAAGTACTCAGCGTAAACGTTTAAAGCAAGCCGAAACATCTAAGCGTCCTGTGTTTATTGTTAACGCAGAAGAAGCGCTAGAAAACGAAAAAGAAGGCACCGACAAAACTAAAACGTGGCACTTTAAAGCGCAAAACGTACGTGACTTTGCTTGGGCATCGTCTCGTAAGTTTATGTGGGATGCAAAGGGTTATCAGCAAGGTGGTGACGTTCAGCCTTTAGTTATGGCAATGTCGTTCTTCCCTAAAGAAGGTGGTGACTTATGGGAGAAGTACTCAACTGAAGCGGTAGTACACACAATGGAAGTGTACTCTAAGTATTCTTTTGACTACCCATACCCAACTGCGCAATCGGTAAATGGCCCTGTTGGCGGCATGGAATACCCAATGATTACCTTTAACGGCCCGCGTACTAAGTTACAAGATGATGGTACACGTACTTATTCTCAAGCTGAAAAGCGCTTTTTACTTGGCGTAGTTATTCATGAAGTGGGTCATATTTACTTTCCAATGATTGTTAACTCAGATGAGCGCCAATGGACGTGGATGGATGAAGGCTTAAATAGCTTTTTAGATGGCGTTGCTGGTCGTGAATGGGATCCTACTATTCCTTGGGGTGTTGAGCCTCGCGATATAGTGAGCTACATGAAGTCTGAAAACCAAGTACCTGTTATGACTCAGTCAGACAGTGTATTACGCTTAGGTCCTAATGCTTATACTAAACCTGCAGCAGCCCTTAATATTTTACGTGAAGTAATTTTAGGCCGTGACTTATTCGACTTCGCATTTAAAGAGTATGCTCAGCGCTGGAAATACAAGCGCCCTACTCCAGCTGATTTTTTCCGTACAATGGAAGAAGCCTCTGGTGTTGATTTAGATTGGTTTTGGCGTGGCTGGTTTTACACCACAGACCATGTAGATATCTCTTTAGATAAAGTATATCAACTACGTTTAGACACTAAAAACCCTGATATTGATTACAGCCGTTTACGTGATATTGAAGCAGACAAACCTACTTCATTATTTGTTGAGCGTAACCGCGCACAAGGTAAAAAAACATGGGTTGAGAAAAACTCTGATGTTACCGATTTTTATGACGAAAACGACCGTTTTACTGTAACCAATAAAGAACGTAACTCGTACAATAAGTTTTTAAAAGGCTTAGAGCCGTGGGAGCGTAAAACGCTTAAGCGTGCTTTAGAAGAAGATAAAAACTATTACGTTATGGAATTTTCAAACCTTGGTGGTTTGGTAATGCCTATTTTATTAGAGCTAACATATGAAGATGGCACTAAAGAAGAGCGCTATATTCCTGCTGAAATTTGGCGTCGTAATTATAAAAACGTTCAAAAGCTGATTGTTACCGATAAAAACAAACCGCTTGTATCAGTTACTGTCGATCCAGGCTGGGAAACAGCTGACGTAGATGTTGAAAATAATAACTACCCTCGTCGTATTATTCCTTCACGTATTGAAGTGTTTAAAAAGGAAAAGAGTAAAGCTAAAGTAAGTCGCGATATCATGCAAGATATTAAAACTGAGCTTAAAACTGATGAGAAGAAAGACGAAAAGGATGACGGTGAGGAGCAGCAATAATGCGCTTTTTGCTTATTATTGTTTGCCTTTTAGTTGCTGCGCCAAGTATGGCGCATCAACTAAAGTCGTCAGTTACAACCGTGCTTTTTAATAAACGAACGCATAATGTTGAATTAATGCATCGCTTTTATTTACATGATACCGAACACGCCGTAGGAACATTGTTTAAAGGCAAAATTGATATTATTAGTAATAAAGCCGACCAACAACGTTTTGCTAAGTATGTTGAATCGCATGTTGCTCTACAAACGTTAAGTGGCGAACCTTTACCACTTAGCTTTGTAGGGGCACAAGTTGATGGTAAGTTTTTTTGGGTTTACCAAGAAGCACCAATTCCTGAAAACATTGAAGGAATTAAAATGAGTAATGGCGCACTTCGTGATTTATGGCCATCTCAGGTAAATATGGTAAACGTTGAGGGCAAAGGTAAGATTAAAACTTTAAACTTTGCTCAAGATGATACTTGGCTCGAAGCCCGCTTTGAGCAAAATTAATATTTAAAACTTCCCCAACCGACGCGCACAGCAGTTTATGTGCGCGTTTTCTTCATACGTTTAAACTGCGTTCATGTTTGATCTGTTATTTGTAAATTTACGTAAAATTTGTGAGTTCAATTTGTATATTTACCTTTTTTTGCGCATGATATATCAAGCACTTAAATTACTTTGTTATCAATAGATTGATAATGGTGCGTATTAATATTTAAATATAGTTAGTTTCATTTATCCCTTTGTATTTACCAGCCTAGGGCATAAGCAGTAGAGAATTTTATGTTTAAATTTCATTTAGTAATAACTAAATTCAGGGAATGATATGACTACTCAGGTTGAGGCTATTTTTGGAGTGATTTTTGATTTAGATGGAACATTGGTTTCATCAGAATTAGATTTTGCATTAATAAAGGCCCAAATAGGTTGCCCTTGCGAGCAAGACTTACTTGATTACATTGCTCAGTTGCCCTCACCGTATATGCGTGAAGAGGCAATGAATATAGTTCACCAACACGAATTAATAGATGCACAACATGCCAGTATATTACCTGGTGTGAGTGAAGCTATTCATGCTTTAAAGTCTAAAAATATTCCGATGGCGATTGTTACTCGCAATTTTGATAAAGCAGCGGCAATTAAATTACAAAATAATCCACTCCCTATCAGCACGGTTTTAACGCGAAGCGATGCCCCAGCAAAGCCAGATCCCAGCGCTTTAAATGCCATTGCTACACTTTGGAACATTAACGCCAGAAATTTACTTTATGTAGGCGATTACCTTTACGACATTCAAGCTGCGCACAATGCAAATATGCGCGCGTGTTTATACGCTCCAGAGTCAACGCCTGCTTATGCCGATCAGGCAGATTACGTTTTACATGACTTTGTTGAATTAGTGACATTAGTTGAGAGTTATTCTGAAAAAATAGAGTTATGTTAAATAGCGTACTATTAAATTTATTTAAGAATAAGTGCTACGTTATTTAAATTACAAAATAACGTTTGTTCCTAGCCCAATACGTTTTGAATTGGTAAAATACCGCAAAACGTAACGTATTCATTAGGGGCACAAAATGGGCAGAGCATTTGTAGTTCGTCAAAGTTCTATGATCAAAACAGCTAATGCAAAAACAAAAGTAAACTCAAAGTATGGTAAAGAGATTTACGTTGCAGCAAAAAGTGGCGATCCCGATCCCGAAGTAAATCAAACACTACGCCGTCTAATCGAAAAAGCTAAAAAAGACCAAGTACCCGCGCACGTTATCGATAAAGCAATTGAAAAAGCAGCCGGTGGCGCAGGGGAAGATTACTCTGTTGCCCGTTACGAAGGCTATGGTCCTGGTAATTGCATGGTTATAGTTGACTGTTTAACTGACAATCCGAACCGTACAATTAAAGATGTACGCTTACCGTTTACTAAAACAGACTCAAAAATTGGTACTCCTGGCTGCGTAGCACATATGTTTGATCATTATGCGGTACTTGGCTTTGCGGGTGATGACGACGAAATAGTATTAGAAGCATTAATGATGGCTGATGTTGATGTTAGCGATGTTGAAGCCGAGGACGGTAAAATATCGGTATTTGCACCGCCAACAGAATACTTTAAAGCTAAAACTGCCCTTGAAGACGCATTTGAAGGCATTAACTTTGAAGTAGACGAAATTACGTTTATTCCTCAAGTTAATATTGAAATTGAAGACGAAGAAGTTATTGCTAACTTTGATAAGTTTATAAATATGCTTGAAGATTGTGACGATGTACAAAATATTTATCACAATGCCATTGTAAAAAATTAGATTTAATTAGCTAAAGCTTTAAAAAGCGTGTTTTGTGTATGCAAAACACGCTTTTTTACGTTTGAATAAATGTTAGATATTCATGTGTATTATCTATATACCTTTAAAATGCCTTAAAAGTGATGTTATTCTAATTTTAGGCGATAAAAAACCAGCTTAAAAGCTGGTTTAGCACTTAATCTGAACTTTGCTTAAGCGGTTAAAGCGTATTCGTTTTTTGTGCTTTATATTTTATACGGTAGCTATGTAGCAGTGGTTCAGTGTAACCACTAGGTTGTGTTACCCCCTCCAAAACCAGTGCAAGTGCAGCTTGAAACGCAATGCTGTTATTAAGGGTTTCTTCGTTTATTGCCATGGGTGTATACGCAGTGTCGTGCTCGTTTTGACCATCAACTACTTTGGCCATTTTAGCCATTGTTGATTTTATTTGCGCCTGTGAACACACGCCATTTAGCAACCAATTAGCCATATGCTGGCTTGAAATACGCAGTGTTGCTCTGTCTTCCATTAGCCCGATATGGTTAATGTCGGGTACTTTTGAGCAGCCAACGCCTTGATCAATCCAACGTACAACGTAACCTAAAATGCCTTGTGCGTTGTTTTCAAGCTCGCTTTGAATATCTTCTTTTGAAAGCCTTTTAGGGTCTGTCATTAGCGGCGGTGTAAGCAGGTCATTAAGGCTCGCAATAGTTCGCTTAGCTATACTTTGCTGCTCGGTAAATACGTTTATATCGTGATAATGCATTGCATGCAGAGTAGCGGCTGTAGGGGAGGGCACCCATGCAGTATTAGCGCCTGATTTAGGGTGAGCTTGTTTTTGCTCCATCATTAATGCCATTTTATCTGGCATTGGCCACATGCCTTTACCTATTTGTGCTTTATGACTTAAGCCACAAGCAAGGCCAATATCGACGTTGCGATCCTCATAAGCTTGTATCCATGGTTGCTGCTTAATCTGTGCTTTTGGAAGTACAACACCCGCTTGCATAGAGGTATGAATTTCATCGCCTGTGCGGTCTAAAAATCCAGTATTTATAAATACAACACGCTCTTTAGCTGCATAAATACAGGCTTTTAGGTTTACAGAAGTACGGCGTTCTTCATCCATGATACCCATTTTAAGCGTGTTTTTAGGTAAGCTTAGCGCTTCCTCTACTAAGCTAAATAAAGTGTTAGTAAACGCCACCTCTTCAGGGCCATGCATTTTTGGTTTTACTATATTAATACTTTGCGCGCTTGAGTTTTTTATACCTGTTTTTTTATTTAGGTCGTGCAGGGCAGCGGTGGCAGTAAACATCGCATCCATAATGCCTTCAAATACCGGTTGATTGTACACATCGGTAATCGCAGGATTCGTCATTAAATGGCCAACGTTTCTAACAAACATCATGCTACGGCCTTTTAAAGTAACGGTGCCGCCATCGAGTGCGGTGTATGTTTTATCACTTTGCAGAGTACGCTCTACAGTTTTATCGCCTTTTTTGAACGATTCAACTAGGTTACCTTGCATCAAACCAAGCCAGTTTTTATAAACTTGTACTTTATCTTCTGCATCTACCGCAGCTACAGAATCTTCACAATCCATAATGGTTGTAAGAGCGGCCTCTAACACTACATCTTTTAAGCCTGCTTTATCTGCTTGGCCAATAATGTGGTGGTGATCGATATGTAGCTCTATATGTAAATCATTGTTTTTTAATAACACTACAGTTGGGTTTTGCGCTTCTCCTTGATAGCCAATAAGCTGAGATGGGTTAGCTAATGTGGTTTGAGAGCTATCACGTAACGTAATTAAAAGTGCGCCATCTACTACTGAATAATTAGTGCTTTCTATATGCGAGCCATTAGTCAACGGCAATGCTTTATCTAAAAACTGGCGAGCGTAGGCCATTACCTTAAAACCACGAACAGGATTGTAGGTATTGCCTTTTTCGGCTCCATCGTCTTCGCTTAACACATCTGTACCGTATAAAGCGTCGTATAACGAACCCCAACGTGCGTTAGCGGCATTAAGTGCAAAGCGTGCGTTACTTACAGGCACAACCAACTGAGGGCCTGCTGTAAGGGCTACTTCGGGTTCTACATTTTGGGTTTCAATTTCAAAGTTGGTAGGCTCTTTAACTAAATAGCCAATATCTTGCAAAAAGGCATAGTACTTAACGCTATCCCACGTTTTATTAGCAAGATGGTAGTCATCTATTTGCTGTTGAAGCAATTCTCGCTTTTCAAGCAGTGCCTTATTTGTAGGGGTAAGTGTTTGAACTATATGTGCAAAGCTTTGCCAAAATTGATGCTCACTTAAGTGAGTGCCTGGTAGTAATTGATTTTTAACAAAATCAGCGAGTTGTGTGTCTACGCTGAGTCCTGAATGTGTGAGAGTGTGGGACATAATTGCCTTCCTTAAACGGTCGCGATGTTGTTGTGTGCTTCTGCGTTAAGGCAACAATAACTCAAAAAGGCAATGTTGAGTGCTTTTTAGCCATTCACAAAATGTATAGCCACAATAACAACTATAAATTTACTAAATCTAGAAAAGGAGCCTAATGTTGAATCAAGCGAAACGGAGCACACACTCCTAGCCACTCTCACAACATTAAAATAATTTATACCAATCTGCTTATGTATGGGGTCTATTTAACGTTAAGAAAATTACGCTAGAGCTAGGCAAAAATTTTTGTATCTAGTTATTCTAAATAAAAAATTTTTAACGACGTTATAGTGCAATTTAATTCGTTAAATTGATCAAAGATTTATGCGGTTGGTATTACACACTCGTTCGAAGGATTTTATTATGACAACATATCAACGCGAAACAGACACACTCTCTACTCTTTGCCAATCACAAGGCAGCGCATGGAAAGCTATTAACCCTGAATACGCAAGCCGTATGCGTTTACAAAACCGTTTTCGTACAGGGATTGAAATTGCGCAATACACAGCAGACGTTATGCGTGAAGATATGGCTGCATATGACGCCGACACAAGCCTGTACACCCAATCTTTAGGGTGTTGGCATGGCTTTACTGCCCAACAAATGATGATGGCTATTAAGCGCCATCAAAAAACAACTAAACGCAGCTATGTATACTTAAGTGGCTGGATGGTTGCAGCACTTCGCTCTGCATTTGGTCCGCTGCCAGATCAAAGCATGCACGAAAAAACATCAGTACCTGCATTAATTGAAGAAATTTACACATTTTTAAAGCAAGCTGATGCACGTGAACTAGACCACTTGTTTAACGACCTAGATGCAGCAAAAGCGAATGGCGGCGATGTTCAAGCTGTTATTGATAAAATAGACAACTTTGAAACTCATGTTGTGCCAATTATTGCTGATATTGACGCAGGTTTTGGTAACGAAGAAGCAACTTACTTACTGGCTAAAAAAATGATTGAAGCCGGTGCGTGTGCCATTCAAATAGAAAACCAAGTATCTGACGCCAAACAATGTGGTCACCAAGCGGGTAAAGTTACCGTTCCACACGAAGACTTTTTAGCAAAGATTAACGCAGTACGTTACGCCTTTTTAGAACTTGGTATTGATAACGGTATTATTGTGGCACGTACAGATTCATTAGGTGCAAGCCTTACTCAAAAAGTACCTGTGTCGCAAACACCAGGTGACTTAGCAAGCCAATACAATGCATTTTTAGAAACGACGCCAATTAACGGTGTTGATGACTTAAATGAAGGCGACACAGCAATGAAAATTAATGGCCAGTTATGTAAACCAACTCGCCTAGATAACGGTTTATTTCAATTCCGCGAAGGCACTGAAAAAGACCGCGTAGTACTAGATTGTATTACGAGCTTGCAGTCGGGCGCTGATTTACTGTGGATTGAAACAGAAAAACCTCATGTTAAGCAAATTGCAGAACTGGTAAATCGTGTTAAAGAACACGTGCCAAATGCAAAACTGGTATACAACAACTCGCCTTCGTTTAACTGGACGCTTAAGTTTCGTGAGCAAGTATATCAAGAGTGGGAAGAAGCAGGCCGTGACCTTAGTGCTTACCCAAGCTTTGGCGACAATAAAGGCCTTATGGCACCAGAAATGGATGCAACAGAACTTGCGCAAGCAGCCGATTTACTAGTGCAAAACTTCCAGCGCGATGGCGCACGTGAAGCAGGTATTTTCCATCACTTAATTACTCTGCCTACGTACCATACAGCTGCGCTGAGCACTGATATTTTATCAGAAGGTTATTTTGGCGATATGGGTATGCTGGCTTATGTACGTGATGTACAACGCCAAGAAATTCGCCGCGAGCAAGCTTCTGTTAAGCACCAAGACCTAGCAGGGTCTAACATGGGCGATACACACAAAGAATACTTCTCTGGTGATAACGCGCTAAAAGCCGGTGGTGAAGATAACACCATGAACCAGTTTTAATTCCTAACTAGATAGTGTTACTCAAGGGCCAATAGGCCCTTTTTTATTGCTTTAAGTAAAGTTAGAACATTGAAGCATAATTACAGATCAGACTTTAACTAGGGCGTGTTGATCTTTGTGGATTGAAATTTGTTCAATCTAGGGGCGATTAAATCGCGGCGCGAGGTTTGTAACCTAGTGGGCTAAGTAAAAACCGAGCAACAAAGAGTTTATCGCCCCTAGAAAGAACCCAAAGGGCAGCGCATGTTTGGTATTTATGCTACGTTATCGCCTATTCATGGGGAATAACCACACTACATAAGCTCCGCCTTGCCTAAAAACCAAACATACTGCTGCAAATTAACCCACCAAAGTTCAACACGCCCTTGCCAAATAATTTTGGATCACTATTTAACTACCTGAGTGAATTTACAGATCAGAGTTTAACTAACCTTTCATAAAACGGCATATTTGGGGTGATTTTGCTGTAAAAAGCGTTTACAACAACTTTAAAAGGCAGGTAAGTGACTGATTTTTGCTTTAATAGGCAAACTTAGCGAATTTATAAACCGATTTTTTACTAACTTCTCTGTGCTATAAAACAAAATTTTACTAACTGATAGGCTATAAACAGTGACTCAAACCGATTTTTTACCAACTCAAGTTACAAAAAATGCTATAAACCGAAATTTTACTAACTGAAGTTTTAGCTAAGTCCGATATTTAACTGTCACAGAAGTGTAAAGGGGGTTTACAGTTTGAATACTAAGGCGGTAAATACAAAAGCCACTTATTTGAAGTGGCTTTTATTTGAGCTATAAATTTATTACCCAGAGTTTATTTAGTGTGTTTATCAAACCACCATTGAATATAAGCTACTTTAGTCATTAAGTTTGATGGGCGAGCTGTAATACCATGCGATGCATTAGGAATGCGCACCATTGCAGTATCAACGCCTTGTAGTTTTAATGCCTGATAAAACTGCTCAGTTTCTGATATTGGTGTACGGTAGTCAGATTCGCCAGTGAGCAACATAGTAGGAGTTTTAACGTTTCCAACATAACTAATAGGCGAGCGCTTCATGTAATGCTCGATGTGATCCCACGGTTTACCCGGAAACCAGTAATCAGCAAAAAACGGGTAAAAATCGGCAGTTAGTACAAAGCTGATCCAATTAATAACAGGCTTAGCAACTACAGCCGCAGCAAAGCGATCGGTATGACCTACAATCCAAGCTGTTAGTACGCCACCGCCAGAGCCACCGGTTACAAACAATTTAGACTCGTCAATAAAGCCTTTCGCTATTAGCGCATCAACGCCAGTCATTAAGTCATCAAAATCGTTACTTGGATAATTATGATGAATAGTTTGTGCAAACTCTTTACCGTATGAATCACTACCACGTGGGTTCATGTATAAAACGACATTTCCTTTGGCTGCAAACAGCTGAATTTCAGCGCTAAAGTGTGGACCGTAATTAGCTACTGGACCGCCATGTATTTCTAGTATTAGCGGATATTTTTTGCTGCTGTCAAATTCTGGTGGGTAAGCAATCCATCCTTGAATAGGCAGCTCATCGTGACTTGATTTAATCCAAATTTCTTCCACTTTAGCCAAAGCTTTGTCGCCCAATGCATCTGCATTAAGGGTAGTTAAACGCTGCGCTTTACCGCGTTTAATTGTTGCTATATCAGCAGGGCGCTGAGTATCGGCAAGGGTAAAGGCTACTTCGCCATCTTCGCTTACATCAAAGTCGCCACCAGAATAAGGGCGACCAAAGGCAACACTGCCAATTTGGGTTGTTATAATTTTACGCTTGCCGCTGCGTGGTTGATAGGCGAGGGCAGTTTGACCTTTATCTGCATAGCTAAAGTATATGCCTTTGGAGTTTGCACTCCATTTTATTTGACCTACGCTACGATCAAAATCTGGCGTTAAGCTAGTTGTGTTACCTGTTTTTAAATCACGAATATAAAGCTGAGCGTTTTCGTAGTTAGTGCGTTTATCATCGTAACCTGTGTACGCTAAGTAACGACCATCGGGCGATACTTTAGGCTGCTCGTCAGGACCATTTCGGTCAGTAATTTTAGTTATATTTTGCGAAGCTAAATCGAGTTTATAGATTTCACTGTTCGTGGGTTTTAGCTGGTTGTTTGTGTGCCTGTTCGCAGAAAAATAAAGCGACTTACCATCGTTACTAAAACTTACATCGCCTGCGCTATCAAATTCATCATGAGTGAGTTGTTTGGCATTACCACCGTTAGCGTCTATGGAAAATAATTGGCTAAAACCTTTTTGTGTGTAACCGCCACCATCTGAACGATAATAAACATTATCGATGAATTTAGCGGGTTCTGCCCAGGTTGCGCCTTTTGGTTTGCCTGGTAAGCTCACTGGCGGTGAATTAGCGCTTGGAACAAACATGCTAAATATTAGCTGGTTAGAATCAGGGTTCCATGTAATCGAACGTGGACTACTCGTTAAGTTACTAATTTTTGCCATAGCACCTGTTTTAAGCCATTTTATATATATTTGGCTGCTGCCATCGCGAGTTGATATAAACGCAAGGCGTTGACCATCAGGAGAGAGGACTGGCGAATAATCCATATGCACGCCAGAGGTTAGCGGTTGCATTTGTTTGGTTTTGTAATCAACAGACCAAATATTACCAACTTTGCGATCTGTTTTTATATCCATGCGGTTACGCACAAAATAAACAGTTTTACCGTCTTCGGTTATATCTATTTGATTGGCATATTCTAAATTAAACACGTCTTGCAGTTGTAGTGTATTTGTTTCAGCGTAGGCTAAATTGCTACAGCCTAAAATGAGGCTAAGTGTTAAAAGCTTTTTCATTTTAATCCCTGTTGTTACTTTTTTAATTTGCTAAGTAGTTATATGTTAGGGATTATTAAATTAACAGTAGGATGCGATGAAGCTCTTATTTAACTCTATGAGTTAAAGCTGTAAAGGGGGTTTACAGCTTCTATTTGAGGTTGTGTAAAAGTTTAGTTAGCTGAGTTACACAGGGCTTTTATATCTTTTATAAGCGCTATGCCATCAGCGTTGTCGCCATGTACGCATAAGCTATGGGCGTTGAGCGTTAGTTTTTTTCCAGTTCGTGTTGTCACGCTGCCATCGGATAAAAGCTGAGTTACTTGTTTTAGTAATGCAGCTTTATTGTGAACACTATCCTCAAGTGTTCGTGACACTAAATGCCCGTCGTCGGTGTACTGTCTGTCGGCAAATGCCTCGAGTACTAAATCAACTCCTGAGCTTTTAGCTATTTGAATGTGCTTATTGGCATTTTTAGTCGCTAAAACCATTAGTTTCAAATCTATTGGGTACCTGGCAATTGCATTTATAACGGTTTGTAATATTTGCTCATCAGCCATCATGTCGTTATAAAGTGCGCCATGCGGTTTAACATAGCTAAGTGTTAAACCTTGTACTTTTGCCATGCCCTCAATAGCAGCTATTTGATAATGCAGGCAATTTGTAAGCTCTTTTTCGCTAAGTACCATTGAGCGCCGACCAAAGCCTTGCTTATCTGGGTAGCTTGGGTGAGCACCAATTTGTACGTTATATTGCTTGGCAAGTACAAGAGTGTTTGTCATTACGTCGGCATCACCTGCATGGAACCCACACGCAATATTAGCCATATCAATATGTGGCATAACGTCATCGTCTAGCCCCATTTTCCACGCGCCAAAGCTTTCGCCTAAATCACAATTGAGTTTCATATTAGTGCGCCTTTTGCGGTTTTATTGTGACAGGTAATACGCCGTTAGCCGGTGCTTCTCCTAGTAACACTTTTGCAAGTGCGGTAAAAGCGGGACCAGACACAATATCGTTTTTATCTACATCAATATTATATGCGTAAGATGCAAGTACAGCATTTGCATAATTGCCAAATTTAGCAATGTCGTAAGGCGCTCTTAGGCTTATAAAAACAGTGCTTTTATTACTCTGCTTTGCCATCTTTAATAATGACTCAAGTGCTTTTGGTTGCTCTGCATTATTAAGTGCAAAATTAGGATCGTCTTTTAAATCATCCATACCGCCAATTTCTACCGCACTTTGATTAGGCGTTGCATTGCCGGCTATAACTACATCAGCAGCGTGTATTTGTGTTTTAGCTTGTGCAGGGTTAAACCCTTGTAGGCTGCTACAGCTATAGTTTAGTTTTTGCTGGCTGGTAGCTTCAATCGCTTGCTGCATTGCCATACATTTACGCGTGTCTGGCATAATAATATGAACATTACTTCCTGCTTTTAAATTAAGTGGCAAAGTACTGTTATTATTTTTAACCTGCGTTATTGCCTCTACAGCAAGCTGCGCTTCTATTTCGCGATGTGCTGCACTGCCGATTGTTTGCTTTGCATTTATGAGCGCGGTAATAGGGTCAAAATTAGTGCTTAATCTAAATTTATTTTTAAGCGTAATTATACGCATCGCTGATTGTGCTACTTCTTGCTCGTCAAGTTGGTTTGATTTAACCGCTGCAACAAGCTCTTTAATAAGGTCATCGAGCTTGTTTAAATCATCCGGCGTTCTAATTTCAACGGGCATTAGGGCAATGTCAGCCCCAGCCGCAAACGTATTTATTACCGCTTGAGTTGGTGTGAAAAAGTTACTAATGCCAGCCATATCAAGCGCATCAGTTACTACAACACCTTGGTAATTAAGCTCACCACGTAAAATATCAGTAATGATTGCACGCGACATTGTTGCCGGTTTTATCATAGTTTTGCCATTAACACTTATGAACGTTGTGCTATCGAGGGCAGGGTATTGAATATGCGCCGTCATTATCATGCCTGGGTTTTGCTTGGCGATAATGTGCTTAAACGGTGCTAAGTCTTGCTCGTAAATAACTTCTTTTGCATGGTTTACTTTAGGCAAACCTGTATGGCTATCTACATTTGTATCGCCGTGGCCTGGAAAGTGCTTTAACGAGGTAATAACACCGTTGTTCTCAAATCCTGCAACCTGTGCGGCGCCCAATTTACTCACTAATGCTGGGTTTTCACCAAACGAGCGTACATTAATAACAGGGTTATCGGGGTTCATGTTTACATCAACCGTGGGCGCGTAGTTTACATTGATACCCAGCGAGTTTAGTTCTTTAGCTATAACAGTTGCTGTTTTTGTCGCAAAGCTCGTACCGTGTTTTTTGTAGGTTGCGCCAATCGACATATTACCGGTAAATGAGGTGGCAACATCGCGTGGTAAACGCGCTACACGTCCGCCTTCTTGATCTATTGATATAAATAGAGGCAGCTTACTACTGGATTTACTTGCAGCTGTTTGCAATTGGCTATTAAGCGTAATGGTTTGTTCTATTGATTGGGTATTTTCAGAAAATAAAATAATTCCACCAATATCGTATTTAGCAATAGCGGTAGCAAGCTCATTAGGTAACTCGGTCATTGGAGTTCGGCATTTATTACTTGCTCCTTGCTGGCAAAAGTAGCGAAAGTCGAGTATTAACTTTTGCCCAAGTTGTTGTTCAAGAGAAAGCACGGGTTTAGCAAGCGAGGATTGTAATGGCATTAAACACCCAGATAAAAAAACGATAGACGGTACAATACACTTATTTAGCAAAACACACTCCAAGGCTAAAAAGTAGATAAATGTATGCAGCTTAACTACTTTTTAAAGTAACTGCAAAAGAAGGTTTTCTTTACAAAAACCATTAACGTATTGTAAAAATTGAAGAAAAATTATAGTTTTGAACTTAGTGAAAAGTTATATTTTTTCTGGCTTTATTGATATTAGGTAATAAATTTTTAATAGGGTGTAATTGCAGGCTTTATGCTCAATTATAGGTGCAAGTATTGAATGCCTCATACTTAGGATGGCATTCATTTTCGAAAGAATTATTAATAGCCTTAATCTTCGATTTCTTATTTTTCATTTAACGATTACAGCCTTTATTAGTACTTTAGTAAGTCGCTTTTATTCTACCTACCAAGCACAAAAGGAGCAGTTAAAAACGTACACTAAAAATAACTATGCCTACGCTAATAAACTAGCATCAACAACTTATACTCTTTAGAATCAGCAATGCAATAACCTGCCTATTCAACTAAAAATCATCTTGAAAAGACAATATTGTGGCGCGTTTAGGTAGAGAAGAATTTGTATTTTTTTACCTAAGAACAGCAAAGTGCGCAAAATAGCAGAGCGATTACGTCAAGCCGTTGAGTCTATAAATACGTAAACTATTGGATTTATAATAATTCCTATTGGCATTGCAACTTGGTCTGAGCATAGTAACGAAATAGACCAAGTTTACAAATGTGCTGACAAAGTACTTTACCATGTTAATAATATGGTAGTTGTAAGTGCATTGTTGCTGATTAAAAGTGTGTTTCGATAGGTGAGTAATCAATTGCAACTTCTACATTGCTCACTGAGCTATAATTGTTTAGATCTTTAGATAATCCTGCAATATCAACATCCTTTTCAACAAGTAATGTGTAATTGTGAGCTGTCGACTTAACTAACTCATAATTATTTTTTAACTCATCAGGCAAAGTATCGGTATTTAATGTAATGGTAAGAGTACCTGTTACTACACCTTTTTGCTTTAAGTTCTGATTATAAATAACGTCGCCTTTAAATAACTGCTCAGAGTTAAAAATAAGCTTATCACCCGATGAATTTATGCTTTTAGATGCTTTTTTCATAATACCTTGACTGCTTTCTTTTTTAGGGAAAATAGTGTCAGTTTTCTGGTTCTTAGATGGTTCTTTTATAATGATTTCTGCTGTTTTAGGTAGCGCCTGAGAGTTGTTAACCTCTGTTTTTTCACTGTTATTACATGCAGATAGTAATAAAGCTGCAATTATTGGCACTGAACTTGTAAAAATTATTTTTTGCATTCGTTTACCTTTGTTTACTTTTCTCTAAATTTAAAGCTATTCAGCTTCATTCAAGTATGTATATTAACAACTTAACTATGCGTTTACATAAAATAATCAATTAAAAAACATTAAGTGCTTTAATATAATAAATACAAACAGGTGGATACATGTCTCAATTTAAATTAACAACTATTGCCATAGTTGTAGCATCAACATTAGCAGCAGGTGAGCTAACGGCCGCTGAACAAACCCGATTTTATGATGTAAGTGCTACAAATGCAGTTACTCAGGGTACTTCTTTAGCTGCTGTTCAGCAGAGAACCTTAGCCGAACGCGCCACTGTATCGGGTCAAAAATCTATCTACGATGCACAAATGGGTAAAGCAACATTTTTATGGCAAGCAATAGGTCAGCGTAAGCCTGACATGGCTTTAATCGCAGCTGATAACCGTAATCAATATGCTGCTGACTTTTATATTGAAACTTTAACAGGTATTAGTAATCGTAAAACAACAGCATCTTCTGCTGTTATGGTTGATTTATCAGAGCAAAAACGCGGTTCTATTAGTGCAAAATACAAGCAACAAGTAAACGGTGTTGAAGTTTTTAACCGCGAATACAACTTGTTAATGGATAAAGAGTACAACCTAGTAGCAAGCTCGGGTTATTTTGCTGATACGTCGTCATCTAAAAATAAACTTGCTGCATTAACGGGTTTTGTAAGCTCTGAGCAAAGTATAAAAAAAGCATTTAGTGAATTAGCAAATATTGATGTCTCACTTCGTAAAATTGGTAATGAAGGTGGATATGCAAAATATGAGGCTAAATCATTAGATGACTCTAAGATTGTTTTAGGTACACCACGTGCAAAAGAAGTGTTTTTTGAAGTTGCAGGCGAGCTTAAATCTGCTTACTACATTGAAGTAGAAGTAGCAGAAGTTGGCTCTTTAGAAAGTGACTACTTTAGTTATGTAGTAGATTCGAATAACAGCAAAGTATATTTTGCGAAAGATTTGAAATCTCATGCAGCTGACTTTAATTACCGTGTTTACGCTAACCAAGATGGCTACCCAATGGAAAGCCCGCACGGTGACGTAATTCCTGCAGATGGCCCAGGGCAAGTAGACGAGACTGAGATTTTAGACGCGCCAATGGTATCTCTATCTTACTACAGTAAACTAAGCACAATGGACCCATGGTTAGCTGATGATGCAACGACAACATCAGGTAATAACGTATTTGCTTACGCAGATGTGGTTGCACCTCAAGATTTTAGTGAAGGTGACTTTACCGCTGAAACAACAGCAGACTTCACATTTGACTACCCTTATCAAGTAGATGAAGTTGCAAATAGCTACGCAAACCGTAAAGCGGCTATTGTTAACTTGTTTTATATGAATAACTTTTTACATGATTTTTTCTATGATCATGGTTTTGATGAGACGTCAAATGTAGCTCAAGTATCTAACTTTGGTCGTGGCGGCGTAGAAGGTGACCCGATTGAAGCACAAGCTCAAGATAACTCAGGTCGTAATAACGCAAATATGTCTACGCCAGCTGATGGTGCTAGTCCACGTATGCAAATGTACTTGTACAACAGTAAAGATGCCGTTGTTGGTGTAGATTTTGGTATTACAGTAACTTCACATGACTCTTTAGGCCTTTTAGCTTCAACAAAAGAATCTGGCTTTGGTAAATACCAATTCAGTGATGTGGCTGCAGAAGTTGTTCGTTTAGATGATGGAAATACAGTAGATTCAACAAGCGTGAATGATGGTTGTGAGCCTGCTATAAATGCAGCTGAACTAGCGGGTAAAATTGCAATTGTAGACCGTGGCTCATGCTCATTTACAATTAAAGTAAAAAATGCACAAGATGCAGGTGCAATAGCAACTATCGTTGTTAATAATGACCCAGATACAGCAGAACCGGCACCAATGGGCGGTGAAGACGATACTGTAACTATTCCAAATATGGGTTTAAATTACGCTGATGGTCATGCAATGTATGACCTAATTGATGCTCGTGAAGTTGTTACTGTAAACATGTTTACCAAAGCAACATTAAAAGATGGTACGTTTGATAATGGTATTATTGCTCATGAATGGGGTCACTACATTAGTAACCGCTTAGTCGGTAATTCATCAGGCCTTATTAACTTCCAAGGCCGCGCAATGGGCGAAGGCTGGGGCGATTTCCACTCATTAATGTTTATCGCTAAAGAAAGCGATATAAATATCACAGGTAACGATAAGTTCCAAAAAGCATATGGTAGCGGCACATTTGTAGAAGACTTCTACTTCGGTATTCGTCGTCTTCCTTATTCAACTGATACAGATGTAAATGCATTATCGTTCCGACATATTACTGAAAATGCTGGTGCTGATATTGGTATTTCACCAACAAGCGTGGCTTCTCCTCATGCTGCCGGCGAAATTTGGGCAACTGTATTATGGGAAAACTACGTAACGCTTATTAACGAGCATGGCTTTAATGAAGCACAAACTCGAATGGCAGATTACTTAGTTGCAGGTTACAAATTAACACCTATAGCACCAACCTACACTGAAGCACGTGATGCTATTTTAGCTGCTGCCTATGCAGTAGACCCTGCTGATTACAAATTAATGGTAGGCGCATTTGCTAAACGTGGTATGGGTCTTGGCGCAGTATCGCCAGATCGTTTCAGTGAAGACCTTACTGGTGTAGTTGAATCAGATAAAACACAGCTTTCTAGCTATGCATTTGCAAGTGCTGACTTAAACAATATGTACAATGGTACAGAGCTTGGTTTTTGTACTAACGACAATATTTTAGATAAAGGCGAAACGAGTACGGTTAGCGTAACAATTACTAACCGTGGTAGTGAAGTACTTAGTGGTACAACAGCACAGCTGACAGTTATAAGCGATCATGATGTAACATTTGAAAATGATGGCCTACTTACTTTTGGTGAAGTTCAACCGTACGAAGCAATAACTAGTAACGATATTAAAGTTACTTTGAACGAAGCGGGTACAGCTGAAACACTAGAAATTGAAGTCACATTCCCTGAAATTGAAACGGATGATGATATCGTTGAAGCGCTTGATCAAACACTTACGTTTGAAGTAAATATGGGCTTTAAATCAGAAACGCCTGTTGGAGCTGTAGTTTCAGATGATATGGAAGTAGCAAGTTCATCACTATTAGATTTAAAAGAAAACGTAATGTTTGGTGGTGATTTAGCTGCTGGCACTCAAGTAATGGATAATAGTAGTAATATTGCATTCTTTGAACAAGGTGGCTTTGGGCTAGGCACACAAGCAATGCGCCTTGTAAATAATGGCTTCCAATCGGATGTAGCAGTAGAGAGTAAGTCATTCGAAGTCGGTTACTCTGGCGACTTTGAAATTTCATTCTGGCATTTCTATAGTATCGAGGAAAACTGGGATGGTGGTGTTGTAGAAGTTAGTGTTAATGGTGGTGACTGGGTTGATGCTACTGAAATTGGCGGCACATTTGATGTTGGCTATGACGCTGTTCTAATCGAAAACGATTCTCAAGAGCTTCAAGAACGTGAAACATACACAGGTAATAACGTACAAGATAGTGGCGCGTATGGTAATTATGAAACTATCAACTTTGGTGATGCTCTAAACGGCAACTTAGTAAAGGTACGCTTTAGAATTTCATCAGATGGCGCAGTAAGTGATTTAGGTTGGTGGATTGATAACCTAACTATGTCTAACGTTTTATCTCCTGTATTTTCAGAACTTGTAGCGGGTGATTCACTAGCATGTGATAACGCAGCTCCACTTGTTTTAGTCGAAAGCGCTTCAGCGGAAATCACTGAATCTGCTACAGGAACAATTACAGCAACAGCGTCAGATCGCAATGGTCAAACACTAACTTATGCTTGGACTCAGGTTAGCGGTAGTGATGCTACGCTCACTGGTACTGATACAGCAACTTTGAGCTTCACACCTGCAGCTATTACTGCAGATGAAGAGCTTGTTTTTGAAGTTGCCGTAAGTGATGGTGTAACAACTGTGACTCAACAAAGTACTGTAATGGTAAAAAATGAAGCGGTAGCAACAGTGCCTGTAACAGAAGCAAAATCTAGCGGTGGTGGTAGTTTTGGCTTTATAGCTTTATTACTTACTCCATTAGTATGGTTTAATAGACGTCGTAAAAACGTTAGTAAATAAGTTTAAATAACATCCCGTCGTCTCTAAACACATGACGGCTTTAATGAAAGGCCAGTAGCTTTTGCTTCTGGCCTTTTTTATAAACTTAGTGTGATGTTTTTAGTCCTGACCTCATATTAACTTTTTCATGGCCATACACTTTGACTTATCTATTAGTCATATTGCCTTTTTATACGACATCAACAACTTATATCTTAAAGCTTAATAAACAACCTCGGTGCGTTCACTTAGTTGGCTAGAGTTTTACTGATTAAAGGATAAAAAATGGCAATGCTGGAATATATTATTTATCACGCCATACCCTAACGCATAGTCGCTAAATTGAACAAACCAACTTAATTAAAAACACTTAAACGGGTATAATACCTAACTTCGTATAATACGCGCTGAATTTGAGTGCTTTGGAATGCAGCTTTGCTATATAAATTACTACCCGCTTTAAATTTAAGATTTCTTATATTGCTACTCGCATTCTCTGCAGCACTGAGCACATTGGTAGGGAGTTTTTATTCTACCTATCAGGTTCAAAAAGAGCAGTTAACATCATATACGCTAAAAAGTAATTTAGCCTATGCACAAAAATTAGCCTCCGCAACTGATAACTTTTTAAAGTCTGCGCTTCAGCAGCTTGAATACTCAGCTAAAATTATTGAGCAATCACCAAATAACTCCAAATTATTAAACGATGAAGCCATTCGTTTAAATCATCAAACGGATAGCTTTAACTCTGTTGTGATTAATTTACATGGCGTAGTTGCAGCGACGTCGCCTCACTTTGAAAGTTTAATAGGCCAAAAAATACAGTCTCCAGGAGCAATAGAAGCACTAAAAGAAAAACGCCCATTAATTAGTGAGCCTTATTTATCGGCAGCTGATAATTTAATTGTTTTTATATCGCACCCGCTATTTGATTCTGAAGATAAGTATTTAGGTTATATTGGGGGCTCTCTTTATTTAAAAGAGAAAAATATTTTAAATGAGCTTTTAGAACAACATTACTACAAAGGTGGTTCGTACCTTTATGTTGTTAGCTCAAATAAGCGCATTTTATATCACCCAGAACCTGCCAGAATCGGCAACGTTATTGCTAACAATGCTGTGATTGACGCTGTTATAGGTGGCGAAATAGGCACTTCAACGGTTATTAATAGCTTAAATAAGCCGATGCTCGCAGGCTACGCACCCATTACTTTATCTAAATGGGGAATAGTGGCGCAAAGACCATTAGAATCAACGCTCTCTTCGCTAGATACATTAACTATTGAAGTCATTGAACAAACAATACCTATGGCATTAGTCACATTTATTTTTATTGGTTTATTCGCACACTTTATAGCAAGGCCGCTAAAGCGATTAGCCGATAACGCAAATACACTCGATGATCCAAAAAGCTTAGAAAAACTTAAAAGCGTGAAGTCGTGGTATTTTGAAAGTCAAAAACTGAAGTTAGCGATGTTAAGAGAGGTTACTTTATTACAAGCACAAATAGGTGTGCTACGCCATGACTCACAAACAGATCCCTTAACAGATACGCATAACAGAAGAAGCTTAAACGGCCTACTTAACCAGCTTATGCTAAAGCAAACCCCATTCGCTATATTAGAAATTGATATCGACTTTTTTAAACGTGTTAACGATACTTTTGGACATGGTAAAGGCGACGAAACTTTAGTTTCGCTAACAAATATAATTAAAAAACTATCAAGAAGAGACGACATAGTATCAAGAATCGGCGGTGAAGAATTTGTTCTTGTGCTACCAAATGAAAACAGCCAAAGTGCCTATAAAATAGCAGAGCGTTTACGTAAAACAGTAGAATCGACAGAAATAAACACCATTGGAACAATCACTATTTCTATAGGTATTGCAACCTGGCCTGAGCATAGTACTGATATTGCACAAGTATATAAATGTGCCGATAAGGCACTATACCATGCTAAAGAGGATGGTCGTAACCGATGCGTAGTGGCCGATATTAGCTAACCACAGCTTTGTTAAGTAATACTCTGTATTACCTTAAATTGATAAATACTTTACACAGAGTGCATGAGTTTATTAAGCCAGCCATCTGCTTTTGATGGCTTGTAAATCATTGCTATGCCTTTGCTATAGTGACTGTTAACCCCCTTTACAGTTATTTTGTAAGCCCTAAATCGTCAATAACAAAATTTGGTAAATACGCTAATCCCAAAGCAGTTTTACTACCAAACTAACCTTTTAAAATCCGTTATATGTTGAAAAGCAAACGACAAATAAAACACAAAAAATGCATTTTCATTAGTAAAACTAACGCAGCAACAAGGCTTGGTAATTCATAAAATACAAAGTAATCGTTAAGCTTAGTGCCGCTTACTAGGGGGAAGTATAACGGGTAATTAGAGTGCGACAGCGCAATAAATACAACGCTTGCAAGTAAGCTAACGGCATATTTTAAAAACGCCCCCAGCTATTTAGAAACCCAAGACTTTGCGATTAATTAATTTATAAATAACGGCGATTTTGGCTTTAAAAGTGCTGTTTATATTAAGTGTTAATGGGCATTAAGTATGTAGAGGTGTACCTGAATATACTCACCATTAAGTAATTTGACTTGGGTAAATATGTGGCAGGCAAACGCTGCATACCCATGCAGCGTTTATTGCCATTTGTTTAGCCCTAATTAAAACTGATAGCTTACCCTTGCTGAAAAGTTACGCCCAGGTTGGGTGTATTGGCTAAAATCAGCACTTTGCGATTGACCTGCAATCAACTCAAAAGGTACATATTCTTTATCGAGCAAGTTAAGTACACCTACATTTAGCTGCCACGCTTGCCATTCGTAGTTTGCGTATAAATCAACAACGCCGTAGCCATGCCCTTGCGTAGTTTTATCATCGTTTGCATCAAGTACTACATCCGATTGCGATTTAGCTAAACGCAACGCAGCGGTCCAGTTAATATTACCCAGTTCTGTACTTAACAATATTGAGCCGTTTAACGGGCTAATACTGGTAAGTGGCTGATCGGTTTCTTTGTTTTCACCATCAACATAGGCTACGTTTGCCTCTAGTAGTATATTTTCAGCGACATACATGGCAATTCCGGCTTCCACACCGCTTATTTGTGTTTCGCTAATATTTTGGTACTGATACAGCGTTTTGTTTACGCCAGGAATGTACGTTGGCTCAACACCCACTACGGCGGTTTCTATAAAGTCATCGTATGCTGCATAAAAAGCACTTAAATTTACGCTAATTTCGCTGCTGGCGTATCTTAGCCCAAGCTCAAACGAATCACTGCTTTCAGGGTCTAAATCGGCGTTTGGTAATATTTGATAAAACGGTTCAACGCCGTGACTTTGATAGGCTTGGTCGTGTGGTGGTATTTTAAAGCCTCGTACGTATTGCCCGTACAACGATAAGTTATCATCCACTTGGTATATAACACCTAGCTTAGGCGAAAAAGCAGATTCGGTAATATCACCAAGCTGCGCATCGGCGTATAGCTCATCATTTTTAGCCTCTAGGGTGTAGTAATCATATCGCACACCCGCAATAACCGACCACGCGCTATTATTAAACGAGATACTGTCTTGTACATAAGCGCCAATTAAAGAGGTATCAGCCCCCGGGAATGCTTTTTGTTTTTGGTCTGTAAAATCAACAGTGCCATCGGCTAAAATACGGGTTTTAAAACGTGGGCGGGTGGTGTCGTATAAGTCTATATCAATCCCGTATACCACTTCATGATCGGCACCCTCTGCGTTAAACCCTTTATTAAATACCGCTTTTAAACCTAAAATATTTTGCTCAAAACGATAGTCGTTATAATCGGTGTAGGTGCTTGCGCCACTAATTTGATCGCTTTGTTGCTCGTAACTACTATAAGACACTTGCCCGTACCATTTATCAAACGCAGCGGTTGCTACTTCTGAATGGTAATCGAGCGCCAGTGACCAACTCGTGTCATCTTCTTCGGTTTCTTGAACAGCGGGGGTTATTACTTGCTCAGTTGTTTGGTTAAAGTAATCAAGGGTGTATTTAAGTGTGCGTTTTTCATCAAGCTGTTGCTCAAATTTAACTAATAAAGCGTCCGACTTAGCATCATAACCGGGCAAGTTTTCGTCGTAGTTTTGTACTTCTTCGCTATCGCGGTGGCTATACACGGCGCTTACTGCAAAGTCGCCTAAGTCTTTTGCAGCAGTAATATCGGCGGCAACTTGGTTACTTTGACCTTGATACCCCAGCGCCATTTTTACAAAGCTGCTGTTATTTTTTAAATAATCACTTGGATCTTTAGTGGTTATAACCACAATGCCACCAAGTGCATCAGAGCCATATAATGACGATGCAGCACCTTTGGCTACTTCTACTTGTTTTACACCTGCTACGTCAAAATAATTACGGCCAACTAAATAGCCCCCTCCACCTGCATAACCATCGTTGGTGCGTCGGCCATCTTTTATAAATACAACCCGGTTACCACCAACACCACGTACTGTAAGTGTTTGCGCGCCTGCGCCACTGCCTGTCGTTGCAATGCTTGGGTCGTACTTAAACATGGTTTGTAAATCTACAGCTAGCTGACGCTCTATGTCTTGCTCGGTAATAACAGTGACGGAGCCTGTTACATCTTTAAGCTTTTGCTCAAAGCGCGAGCCACTTACAACAATATGATCGTCAATTATGTTTTCGGCAATGGCAGTGCCCGAGCCGAGTAGTAAGGTTGCTATAGCAGTAAATCTAAACGCAGAGGGATTCATTTCAACTCCAAATGATAATAGTTATTATTTATGGCGGAGATGTTACAACTAAGTCAAAATAAGATCAATTAATTATGATAATCATTTTCATTTAGATTTAACTAGTTATAATAGCCAAAAAATAAAACCGGAGTGTGTAATGAAATACCTATTTATATTGTTTGCTTTAATGGCCCAATCTGCACTTGCACAAGAGCGCGTTATTAGCGCTGGCGGCACCCTTACTGAAATAATTTATGCGCTAGGCAAACAAAATACCCTTGTAGCTGTTGATCAATCGAGCATGTACCCGCACCAAGCCACGCAATTACCGCAAGTGGGCTATTATCGCGATTTAGCGGCAGAAGGCGTACTTTCAATGCGTCCAACCAGCTTGTTAGCGCTTGAAGGCGCAGGGCGAAGCCAAGCACTTAAGCAAATTGAGGCAACAGGGGTTAAGCTAATTCATTATAAAAAGCCCACCTCAGTTAATGAGCTACTTGATCTAATTAAACGCCTTGGTACCGACTTAAACGCCAAGCAAGAAGCGCAATCACTTATTACGCACATTACAAACTCATTACCTGAAAAAGCAAAACAACAAACGCACAGTGCACTATTTTTACTCTCAGCTAATGAGCGCGGGCTTGTTGCTGCAGGGCAAGAAACCGTCCCTAATTTATTATTTAGCTATGCGGGCATTACTAATATAGGCGCTACACATTCAGGCTTTAAAGTAATTAATACCGAAGTACTTGCTGTAAATCAGCCTGACTTTTTAGTAGCCCCAGCCCACGTTGTACAAAGCCTTGGCGGCAAGCAGGCTTTTTGTAAGCAACCGAACCTACGCTTATTAAAAGCTGCGCAAAGCTGTAACTTACTTGTAATGGATAGCCTGCTTTCGCTTGGCATGTCGCCGCGTATAGCCACAGCAATTAATGAGCTTAACGAGTATAAAACCCGCTTATGAACACCCTAACATTGAGCCGTTTTAACCCTTTAACACTTAGCCAAACCCATAAATGGATGCTATTAGCCTCTGTGTGTATTTTTGCTTTGGCGCTACTTAGCATGGGGTACGGGCCAGCAGGGTGGGATTGGCGTTTAGCCATTGCTTGGCTTGCGCCCGAGCACTTTAATCAGTTTGATGCGCTGCAAATAAATGTCGTAATGCAAATACGTTTGCCACGCTTTGTCCTTGCAGTGCTTGTAGGGTTGGTGCTTGCCCAAACAGGCGCGTCAACGCAAGCGCTGTGCCGCAACCCATTGGCCGACCCATCTATTATTGGCATTAGTGCAGGTGCGGCTATGGTTGCTGTGGCGTTTATAGCACTTAGCGCGCAGTTTAATTTTAACGCGCAGTTGTATTTACCTTATGCGTCGTTTTTAGGGGCGCTTGGTGTTACCTCGCTGGTATATTTTATTGCTAAGCAGCAAGGGCAAATTAATATCACCACACTTATATTGGTGGGGGTTGCTATTAACGCATTAGCATTTGCGGTTATTGGGCTACTGAGCTTTTTTGCCGATGACAGTGCATTACGATTAATAAATTACTGGACCATGGGCTCATTAGGCGGAGCAAGCTGGAGTACGATTATTCAAGCTTTGCCATTACTGCTTATTAGCCTAGTTGGGCTATGGCGATTAAAAAATCCCATGAACTTACTCCTTATTGGCGAGTCACAAGCTCAGTACCTAGGAGTAGACACCAACAAGCTTAAATTATATGTAATTATACTTGTTGCATTGGGTGTTGGGGCGGTTGTAGCGCTTACTGGTTTAATAGGGTTTGTTGGTTTAGTAGTCCCGCATATTGCCCGATTAATGGTGGGGCCGCATTTACGTAATATGCTGCCGCTTTGTATGCTAATTGGCGTAGTGGTATTGCTACTTTCTGACTGGCTAGCACGCATTGTGATCATGCCATCAGAGCTACCCATTGGCATTATTACTGCATTATTGGGTGCGCCATTGTTTATTTATTTAATAGTGAAAAATAAGCGAGGTTGGTCATGATCACGTTTAACAACCTAAGCGTTGGCTTTGATAATCACAGCATTTTAAACGCTATTAATGGCAGCGCTAAACAAGGGCAACTTGTAGCACTACTTGGTGAAAATGGCGCAGGTAAGTCTACCTTGCTGCATACCTTAGCAGGTATGCATTCCTTTACAGGCAGTGTACTTTTTAATGCTAAGCCGCTGGCCTATCACGCTAAAAAACGCCTAGCCAAACAGCGCGCAGTCATGATGCAAGCAAACCACGTAGGGTTTGATTTTACTGTATTTGAGCTTATTGCAATGGGCCGCTACCCGTATGTAGAGTCATTAAAAATGCAAAGCGAAAAAGTAAATAAATACGCCGCTATTATGGATTTAAGCCATTATTTAACTCGCCGCGTAAGTGCGCTTTCGGGCGGAGAGCAACAACGTGTGCATATGGCGCGCACTTTGGCGCAACTAAACGCCTTTACACAATCGGCCGAGCCAAAACTAATGCTGCTCGACGAGCCTACATCAGCACTTGATATGCGCCATCAACATGCTTTGCTCAGCTGCGTTAAAGCATTTGTAGAGCAGGGTAACAGCGCCATTATTGCAATACACGATCTAAATTTGGCCAGCCTTTATGCGTCCGACGCTATTTTACTGCACAACAAAAAAGTGCTGCAAAGTGGGCCTATAAACACCGTATTAACTGAACAAAACTTACAACAAATGTACGCCATGAAACTGCACGTAAATCCTCATCCTTATAACGATGCACCCATGGTTTTTTCTCAACGTCAGGAGTTTTTATGAGAGAGCAAGCGTTAAACGATGCACGCACATTGGTTTACAAAACCAATGCTGGTGTCATGTCGACCATTTCTAATAATTTACGCGGTTACCCGTTTGGCTCAGTAACCCCCTATATGTGCGACGAACAAGGCCGTGTTTACTTTTTTATTAGCGATATAGCCCAGCACACTAAAAATCTAAAGCACGACTCTCGTATGAGCCTAACTGTATATGATGCCGCCGACTACGGCGATCAAAACGAGCACGGGCGGGTAACGCTTGTAGGCGATGGCTCTGTTGTGCCAAGTGAGCAAGCACACACTTTACTTAATAACTATATTGCCCTATACCCCGAAGCCGCTAGCTATCGCAACGCGCACGACTTTCAATTATGGCAATTAGACGTAGTGCGAGTGCGTTACATTGGCGGGTTTGGCAAAATATTTTGGCTTGAACAAACCGAGTGGCAAAACGAGGCAAAAGCCTGGGACGAAAGCCAACAGAAAAGCATGATTAACCATATGAATGAAGATCACCAAGATGCTATGTCGCTCATATTAATGCAGCACTACGGCGTAGCTGATAACACCCCAATAATGAGCGGCTTATTACCCACTGGCTTTTATATACAAAGCCAAAAGCGTAACTACTTTATTAACTTTAAAACCCAGTGCCACAGCCCGTTAGAGGTACGTAAAGCGCTGGTTGAGCTAACCAATCAAGCCCGAAATAACTAAACTAAATACATGACGACATAGTTAACCTGAGCCCTGGTTAAGAGATTCACTAACTATGTCGTTATTTTATAAGCAAGCTGTTTGCTCGCCTCGCTCACTTCGCTTGCCTAACGCTTTAAAAGCGGCTTGCTGATGTTCTTTTTGCACATAACGAGGAGGCAAAGGGTTAACCTGCAACTGATATCCATTTTGATTAGCTTGCACACTTGTTACCGGCGATATCCACACAACATTTAGCTCTGGCGCTAAACGCTTAATAACGCGCGCTATACCTTCGCCATTTTTCACATGAAAATCGCCCGCTATATGCATTACCTGCGCATCTTTATGATTATTTAAATAGTTAACGATAGACTCCCCCATGGTTTCATCCCAGGTAACTTGCGCTGCATAATAGTTTTCGTTTTGACTTGGCGTACCATGGTGCATCGAGGTCATAAAACGTTGCTTGTAATCACTGGGGGACGTATCAATAGTGGCTGCAATATAGCTTTGCTGTGTTTCATCAAGTTCATTTAGGTAACTTATGCCTTGCCTGCCAATACAGGTGACTATATTTTTAGGGGCATTTGCAGCGATTACATCGCTATTGTTCGTTTTTGCCAGCTCTACCAGCGCACGGTAATCACTTTTGTAGTTAGGCCACGCTTGGGTGTTGTCAATTAAGTATTGCTCACCAATTTCACCCTTAACATACTGGTTTAAAATAGGCTGATCCGCGCGGCTAAATTGTTCAAGCGACAGGGCAGTGCGTTTATTGACTCTACTTAATTGCTCAAATAACTCAGCCTGAAATAAATGCACACCCGGGTGCGTATGCCATTCACCCACTAAAACCACATCGGCATTTAATAGCGTGGGCTCTAATAAGACAGAGCTAACAGGCTTTGCTTGTGCATTATAAAGCGCAGTATAATAAAGCGATGAGCTTTTATCAGGCGGCACAGTTGTTGTGCTACAACCACTCAAACCCATAACTAATGCCAGAGTTAACATAGACTTTTTCATACACACCTTTAAAACCCTTTAATGCAAATAATTATCAATATCATATACTTGTAATACCTATTAAGCCAGCCAAACTGCTGCTTACTTACATAATCAAGGAAATGAGCGAAACGCGCATTTATATGCCTTAACTTTGCTTGTAAATATTAAATAGCTTTTGATAGCAATGCCTTAGGTAATTTGTTAAAACTGTATAAAGTAGAAGCATGAGCGTGACATCGGCAGAAGTATGCTCGATTCGCGGCCTATAAAATTGTTAGATGTTAAATGGAGTTCTATAAAGCATCCACTTTTTAGTGAAAACATGGAAGATGGTTTTAGCCTATTCTTACTAAAATTTTCAGAATCAAGAAGCTGTCTCTTATTTGGTACCTCAGCTCTTTTGTTATTTATATTTGCAAGTCAAAACACCAGTTTTATGAGTTTCCTTAATGAACACTGGTTTGGTAACATTCTTCAGATTTTATGTGTAATTGGAGCTTTATTAAGTTGGTTTTCAGCACAAGCACATTCATATAAAAATGGACACTTTAAACTAGTAGCTTCCATATTCTTACTTTGGCCCATTAGCTATATACACTTGTTTTATATACAGTTAACTAAAAAACCTAACGTAAATATCAAATGAAAAAATTATAGTTGGCTGTTTTTTGTTCCTAAAACCATTTTGGTCAACTATATTTTTCCGCTTATGTAAGCGTTAGGCACTGGAGAAGGTTTAATAGATGGAACCAAATTATTCAGAATATTCTATTACTGAATTGCAAGAAGCTATCACGTCTATTGATAGGGCTTTGTACCCTGAACGCTTTGAGCTATTAAAAGCCGAACTATTAAATAGAGACGAGGAAGAGCATGATGCTTCTCAATTAGTAAGTCTTTCATCAAAGGACTTACTTATTAAGCTCAGCAATGCATTTTTTGTAATTCCGTTGATGATCTATATAGGAATAGATGCACTTAATAGCGGTGAAATACTCCTTAAAGGAGGAGCTATATCAAAAAATGAAAACTTTATATTATTTACATTAAGCGTAATATTTTGTTTTTTAATCTCAGCGGTACTGACATGTAGCCTGTTTGTGGATAAGAGCAAAAGTTCCTGACAAATACATTATGTCGTTCATAAATTCACTAGGACACAGTTCGATTGGTAGTGTTTTTCTGGAGGTTGATAATATTTTCAACTCAGGGCAAAACATGCTGCACAAGCTAAGCAAAAACAAGTTATAGAGAATAAGAAGACGGTGAAGTGTATTTAAAAACTCTATAACTGAAACAAAAAGGCCGCAGTAATAAATACTGCGGTCTTTGTTTTTAGCTAAGTGCTATTTAGTAAGCGCCTGCGCTGTAAATAAGCTCGTAGCTGTGGCTGTAAATTTCAAGGATGTTACCAAACGGGTCTTCCATGTAGATCATGCGGTACGGCTTTTCACCCGGGTAGTAATAACGAGGGGCTTGCATACGTTTTTTACCGCCAGCTTCTACAATACGCTCGGCTAAACCTTCTACATCAGGGTCTTGAACACAAAAATGAAAGATGCCTGTTTTCCAGTATTCAAAATTGTCTTTTGGGTTTTCTTGGTTTTTAAATTCGAAAATTTCGACACCAATACGATCCCCTGTAGATAGGTGCGCAATTTTAAACTTTTCCCACTTTTCGCCAAATACTTCTGTGCACATTTCGCCAATTGGGCTTTTGTCTTCGGTAATTAAAGTGGGTTCCATTATTGTGTACCAACCCATAACCTTAGTGTAAAACTCGACTGCTTTTTCAACGTCGGGAACCGAAATACCAATGTGCGAAAAACTACGTGGATATGTATGACTCATAATGCTTCCTCTTTAACTTGTGACTTATCTTGTGACTAGTTGATGGAGTTAGTTTACGAATCGACCAACATTAAGTAAAATTATCATTAATCATCATTTTGAGTACGTTTTGTAATGATAAATCCAACATGGTTAAATACGTTTTGTACTTTGGTTGAGGTAAATCATTTTACCCAAACCGCTGAGCGCCTTTATATGACCCAATCTGGTGTAAGTCAGCACATTAAAAAGCTAGAGCAACAAGTTAACTGCGCTTTGCTTGAGCGCCATGGTAAGCAGTTTTCGCTCACCCCTCAGGGTCAAAACTTATATCAGCAGGGCAGCCTACTTCTTAAAGATTGGCAGTTTTTAGAACAACAATTAAAAGATGATTCGTCGTACAGCGGAGCGGTAAAGATTCAATCTCCGGGCAGTTGTGGTTTAAAGTTTTATAATCAATTATTAGCACTGCAATCTGAGCATAAAGAGCTGATTATTGATTACCGCTTTGCGCCCAATGTAAGTGTTGAACAAGCTGTAGCAAACCACAGTGCCGACATTGGGTTTTTAACTCAAGCTCCAACATTTAGCGAACTAACCAGCCATAAAATAAGCCAAGAGCCACTACTACTTGTAACGCCTGCAGGTATAAACATGCCTAATTGGCAAACCCTGTGTGAGCTAGGGTTTATTGCTCATCCCGATGCAAGCCATCATGCGCAGCTACTACTAAGCGAAAACTACAGTGAGTTTGAGCATATTGACCAAATAAGACGTACGGGATTTTCTAACCAAATTAGTTTAATACTAGAACCAGTAAGTTTAGGGTTGGGCTTTACGGTATTACCTGCTCATGCTGTTGGCGCATTCAATAAGCCCGCGCTTATTAAAACGCATCATTTAGAATGTCCGGTTAGTGAATCTATTTATGTGTGCCATCACCGAAATAGGCCGTTGGCAAAACGTATGAATACAGTGATTGAGCTAATAAAGGCGGGAGTAAATAGTTAAAACGTAAACCCCCTTTACACCCACGGCACTTAATACCATAGGCAAAAGGGGGGACAGAAAATTAGTTAACGCTTTCTAATTTTGCTTTTAAATCGAGTAAGTCGGTTGCAATCGTATTTGGCTGTATTTCCCACGGATCGAAGATTGATTCTTTAGATCGTTGAATCCACGCCGCGCGCATGCCGTGCGATATGGCACCGGTTACATCAAACGGGTTACTTGATACAAGCCACGTGTTTGCGCCTGTTGAATTAGTTTCGCGTAAAAAGTGGCTATAAACCCCTGGGTTTGGTTTAAAGGTTTTAACGTCGTCGGCACTTACTACCCCTTCAAAAAGCTCACTAATGCCAGCGGTTTCTAATAAGGTATGAACTGCGTCGGCAGCTCCGTTTGAAAATGCAAACAAACGGTAATCCTTCGCCTTTAATTGCTCAAGGCCTGCTTTTACATCATCGAACGCAGGAAGCGTTTTATAAAGCTCTAGCAGTTGCCCCTTTTGATCTTCACTTAGCTCGGTTTTGTGCGCTAAGCAGGCATAATCGAGTGCGTGTTTTGTACATAGCGAGAAAGGAATATAATTTTGCATTAATCCACGTCTAAATGAATACTCTAATTGCTTTTCGCGCCATGTATTTGAAAATGCTTGGGCGTTATCGCCAATCATGTCGTCGAGTAAGGACAGTACGCCGTGAGTGTTTATTAGCGTACCGTATACGTCAAATGCAAGTGTAGTTGCCATGTTTGCTCCGTAATAAAATAAATTAAGTTGGTTTTAGAGTACTTGCTTACAGCTTAACTTAATTTGAACGAACGCTCAAATTAATAAAACTTATAAGCATCGAGTGCTAAAATATCCATTTCTATACCTTCATGTATTTTTTTGGCTTTACCGTCACTACTTCCAAGCGCTGCAAAAAGAGGTAAAAAGTGCTCCTGGGTAGGGTGATTAAATAAAGCATAGGGTGCTTCATTTAAATAGTTAAGTAACGCTTGGGTGTTTTGCGCTATTAATTTTTGCTCAACCCAATGAGTAAACTCATTAACCATTTGAACACGATTAGGTGTAGCAGGGCTTTTAAATATTTCACGTAGATTGTGACTAATACCGCCGGAGCCAATAATTAATACGTTATCGCTGCGCAGTGGTGCAAGTAACTGTCCGTATTTATACATCGCCTGAGCGCCTAAACGCGTGTTAATAGACACCTGAACAATGGGAATATTAGCTGTTGGGTACATTAAGCGCAGCGGGATCCACACACCATGATCCCACCCTTGATCTGCACTTTTCACCGTTTTAATACCCGCTTTGTAAAAGTACTCACTAATAGTATTAGCAAGCTTAGTGTCTCCTGGTGCTGGGTATTGAATTTCATACAGGGGCTTGGGGAAGTTATAAAAGTCGTGAATAGTATGCGGCGCATCTCCGGATGTAATAACTATATCGTGCGCTTCATCAAAGTGGGCAGAAAACACCACAATAGCACGAGGCTTACTAAGCGTTTGACCTAATGATGCAAGAAAATCTGACGTAGCCGATTGCTGAACAGCCATCATTGGCGAGCCGTGAGATATAAATAAAGCAGGCTGAGTCATACTAAAACCTTAAACAAGTAGATGCGTTATAAACACTATATAAGTTTCTATTTTGACGATAAATATGATACTTATTTATACATTATCAACAAAGCATTGTTAAAAAATGGATAAGCTCACCACCATGAAGACCTTTTTAGCCGTTGTGCAAGAAGGATCGTTTTCAAAAGCGGCCGATAAACTCGATATTTCGCCGCAGTTAGTCAGCAAATATATTTCTGCATTGGAAGATAATCTACGCACGCGTTTATTACATCGTACAACGCGAAAAGTAAGTGTTACAGAGGCTGGAAATCAGTATTATCAGCGTTGTCAGCAGGTGGTTATTGATATTGAAGACATGGAAAACTCACTAAACAACTTAAGCGAAAATGTATCGGGTGTGCTTAGTATTAGTGCGCCTATGTCGTTTGGTACTAAGCATTTAGCAGGTTTGTTGGTTGATTTTCAAAAGCAGTATCCAAATTTAAAGTTAGATTTACGGCTCACAGACCAATATGTAGATATAGTAGAGCAGGGTATTGATATTGCTCTGCGCATTGGCGTATTAAAAAACTCAACGTTGATAGCTAAAAAAATTGCCCCTATACGTTTAGCTGTATTTGCGTCACCCGACTATTTAGAACGCCATGGCACGCCACAAACGCTTTTAGATTTACAGTCACATAATTATTTACGCTATTCCCACAGCGAGCCCACAAAACGATTATTTGGAGTTAATGAGTTAAAAAGCGAGCTAAAGCTTGAAAGTAACTTTGTGGCTAACAATGGTGATTTGCTACTAAATACAGCCATTGCGGGTGGTGGTATTGCTATGCAGCCCACATTTATTGCTGGCGAAGCGCTGGCTCAAGGCAAAGTAGTGCGCATTTTAAATGACTACGAACCCGACCCAATGGGACTGTATATGGTGTACGCTAACAGACAGTTTTTACCGAGCAAAGTACGTGCATTTGTTGATTTTACAAGTGACTTTTATGGCGATACACCTTACTGGGATTTAGCGTAATAAAAAGTAAACCGCCTAACAGGCATTATATAAAAGCTAAATTTTTAAAAAATTCCGTAGTAAATTTCTTAGTACTTTAAACACCTCTTGATTACTGTGTTGCTGATGCTGTAATACATCAACATTAGCCAACCAACCCATTTCTTCAAACTCAAGAGGAAGTTTAACCAGCTCACCACTTTGTACTGCATCTACAGCTACATGGTTTGGTAATAAGCACCACCCGTTACCTTGTATTGCTAGCTCGAGTAATACAAAGTAATTATCGGCATACCAAATCTCTGGGCTAATTTTTAGCTGAAAGCTACTTGTTTGCGTATTGCGAGAACGAAGAAGAAGTTGTCGATGTAGCCGAAGGCCATCCATATTTTCACATCTGATCCCCGCTAAAGGGTGCGATTTAGCAACATATAAATCAAATTTTACCGATCCAATACATTCATAGTCTAAGTAGCTCGGTATATTTAATTCACTAAAAATAATACCCGTTATAGGCTTTTCGCTGTTTAGCATGTCAATTATGTCATGGCTGGATGCACTTAAAAACTCAAGCGATACGTAAGGATACTTACTTTGTAGCTTGCTAATAATACTCGCGATAGTTTTAAACGGGATCCCTTCGTCAAGTGCGATAGTGATTTCGGTTGGTGTTTTTTCGTTTAGTGCTAATGCAGAGTTTGTTAATCGCTGGTGTTGATTAAGCACGGCCTTAGCCTGGGGTAGTAACTGTTTACCGGCTTCGGTTAATTGTGGATAGCGCCCTGTGCGCTCAAATAATGTCGCATTACAGTCTATTTCTAAATTAATAATATGCTGGCTTATTACCGACTGCGCTTTACTTAAACTACGCGCTGCGGCCGAAAACGATCCAGCCTCAACGGTAGCCACAAATGCTTGAAGCTGTTCAATACTAAACATATCGCTTTTCCCGATACTAAGTAACTAACACATATCTTTATAATGAATGAAAATACAGCCATCGTCATCAACTTAAGAAGTTATTTATATATGAACACAGCAGAACGTATTTTTCAGGCACTAATATTTGAGATGATAGCATTATCTTTTGTTGTACCTGCATCAGTTTATTTTGGTGGGTTTGCAACAGGAAAAATGGCAATAGTAGGTATTGGTTTATCAGTCTTCGCCATGCTTTGGAATTACATTTACAACATAGTGTTTGATAAAATAGTTGGGCATAACCGAATCGAGCGAGGTTTAGTAACCCGCATTACGCATGCATGTGGCTTTGAGCTGGGTATGTTAGTAATAACGCTGCCAATACTTGCTTGGTATTTAAATATTACATGGCTAGCCGCTACAGCATTAGAAGCTGGCTTTTTAGTTTTTATACTCATATACACGTATATTTTTAATGTGTTGTACGATAAGTACCAACCTTACAAAAAATGGGTTAATAAATCGCAATGTGCTTGATATTTTTAAGTTTATAAAAGCAACGTTGTGGAGTATTGAGATCGTTTTGGCAAAAGCGCAATGGCAATGGCAATGGCAATAAATAACGGTAAATGTGGCTTTTAATTAAACCAATTAGCACTGCTCAATTGACTAAGTAGTGCTAATTTACCGGCTAACTGTAATGGGGGTTTACAGTAACTTTTTACTCTATATATTTAGTCCTTTCAATATGTTCCACACGCTCTCACCACTAGGATGAAGCGCAGCATGATACCGATACGCGTAATATTTAATAGGCACGTAATAATGCTTTTGACTACCTAATAACTAATTTTAAAAACTTCGCTTTTAAACGCCAGCAAGCTGCGCTTATACAAATGCCCAACAATCAATGCACTTACTACTAAGCGTTGCTTGAAAATCAACCTCATTAGCTATAACGAGGTGTGCCAAGCAAATGGCACACCTATTTTGTTATGCAGGTATGGGCGCGTTTTCAGCAATAAGCTGTTTAGATTTCAATTCACTCCAAAATTCGCTTGGTATGGTAACTTTCATTGAGGCTACATTAGCTTTAATCTGATCTGCCGTGCGTGCGCCAGGAATAATTGAGGATACCGTTGAAGGCGCCTCTGCGAATTGCAGTGCAGCTGTTTTAATATCAATCCCATGTTTAGATGCAATGTCGCTTATTGCATTAAACTTTTGCTGCATAGGCCCAGGAATTTTAGGTGAATAATTAAAGCGGTTACGACCGGCTAAAAAACCACCATTAAGCGGAGCACCAATGACTGCTGAAACACCTCGTTTATCAAGCATAGGAAAGGTTTTATCAAGTGCCTGCTTATGATCTAAAATTGAATATTGCAGCGCTAGTAAGCAAATATCAGGATCTGACATATCAAGCGCTTTATAAATAGCATGAGGTGTATTTACTCCAAAACCCCAGCCTTTAATTATTCCTTCATCACGCATTTTAGTTAACTCAGGAATAGCCCCTTTTGCTGCCTGATCAAAATACTTAAGCCAGTCATCTCCCATATCACTATTTTGCGGTGATAAATCGTGAATATAAACAATATCAAGCGAGGCGACACCAATACGATGCAACGTGTCTTCTATTGAACGGCGCGTACCTGATGCAGAGTAATCATATTTATAATGAAAAGGTGAGTGATCAGCCCAATGCCAGCTATTTTCTAGAGGCTCTGCTGAAGGGGTAAGAAGGCGACCTACTTTTGAGGATAAAACATAATCTTCACGCTTTTTGTTTCGAAGTAAATCACCGAAGCGCCTTTCACTTAAGCTTAAGCCGTAAAAAGGTGACGTATCAAAATGACGAATACCAGAATCCCATGCTGCATTTAGCATTGTTAAAATTTCTGCATCGCTTGATATAGTATTAAAGCCATTCCCAGCGGCAAGACCGCCTAAGCCCATTCTTGATTCAGGCCGGTAATGCTTAGCGTTAGTAACATCGTTTGTGGGCAGAGCAGCGCTTTTATCTATTGATCCTTTAGTTTGCATAACACTGCCGTTAGACATTTTTACTTTTAATTGTTCAGCCAAAGCTGAAGCACTAAAAATAGAGCCTAAACTTAAAGCAGCGCCTGCTTTAATAAAATTTCTGCGAGATACCATGTAACTATTCTCCTTGAGTAAGGTTAAATATCCACGCTATAAACTAGTATAAATACCAACCAAACTCAAGCGGGAGAAAAACAATAAATATCAGTACTTTCAATAAGATGAACAAATTAACAAACGCTGAACGCGCACTTTAATTAACATTTTAGAATGATTATTTTCTTTACTCGTACAGTACTTTAATATGCACAAAATAGTGCACTATAATAGCTTGATAAAAAAGCAAACTTCCAAATTGGTGCACGCCTTAATACTCATTTACACAACATAAAAATGGTTACATTTATTCAAGTGTAAAAATTAGTAAACAAAACCGGAATACATAAAAAGAGTGAATACCAAAGCTTAGTTAATCTCTCTAGCAAAGCGATTGCGGTAACGCTTAGTTAATTTAACCGAACGTAGCTGGTCGCTAATTAAAGTAAATATTGGTGAAGCGTTTGTTTTTACAGGTTTGCCTTGGCCTAAACGGCGTATTTGCCTTTTTACCAGTGCCATAGTGGCAAGCCCTGCAAGGGTTTTATCTTGCCAAGTAACACTGGGTAATACGGCTAGTTGCAGTGGCTCATTTTGCCATTTGTTTGGTAAATTTGGTTGGTATGCAAGCGCAGTGGCAATACCCACGAGGGCCACTCCACTTTCAATCACGTTGTTGGCAATAGATAAGCGACTAATGCCGCCGGTGGTCATTATTGGGATTGATGAGCGGTGGCTAATCGCTTTTGCAAACTCTAAAAAGTATGCTTCGCGGGCAAGTGTGCGTTCGTCACCTGTTTTACCTTGCATGGCAGGGGCTTCGTAACTACCACCCGAAAGCTCTACAAAATCAACATTGAGTTCATTCAATAAATCCACTACAACTTGCGCGTCACTGGGTTCGAACCCACCACGTTGAAAATCTGCAGAGTTTAACTTTACCGAAACCGAAAGGGTGGGGGAGCAAGCTGCTTTAATACTGCGGGTTATTTCGAGAAGTAAACGGACTCTATTTTGTAAACTTCCCCCCCATTTATCGTCGCGCTTATTGGTAAGTGGCGATAAAAACTGGGCAAGTAAATAGCCATGCGCTGCATGTATTTGTACGCCATTAAAACCGGCTTTTTCAGCTTGTAGTGCAGTTTGTGTAAAGCGGGTAATAACATCGTCAATGTCGGTTTGAGTCATTGCCTTTGGTACGCCAAATAAGTGCGAGTGCTTACCCATATTAAGTGCAATACTTGACGCTGATAGAGCCTTTCCACCCATTTTTTTAAATACTTGCCTACCAGGGTGATTAATTTGCATCACCACTTTGCAATTATTTTGCTTTGATAAACGAGCAAGCTCTGCAAAGGCAGTAATATCGGTACTTTGCTCAAGCACTAGGCCACCTGGGCCTGTCATCGCTAAATGATCAACCATTACATTGCCAGTAATAATTAGCCCTGTACCGCCTTTAGCCCATGCGCTATAAACATTTTTAAGTGCTTGGGAGGGTGTTTGGTCCTCTTGTGCTAGGTTTTCTTCCATAGCGGCTTTGGCAATACGATTTTTTAATACTAAACCACTTGGCAAGGTAAAGGAGGTAAACACAGGGTTTCGCATAATTATTGGCTAATTAAATTGACATTAAAACAACTATAACCTTAAAGTTAGCTTGAAGGTCAACCTACTAAGTTTATGTAAAGTGGAGTTATTATTAGTTATGAAAATAGGCGAACTTGCAAAACTTACCAACATACCTGCCAGCACTATTCGTTTTTACGAAAGCAAAGGGTTATTAACACCAACCACTCGCAGTGCTAATGGTTATAGGCTGTACACCCAACAAAACTTAGAAAAACTGCAATTAATTAAATTTTCACAAAGCTTGGGTTTTTCACTCAACGAAATACCTTTATTACGTAACGAAAACGGCGAGCTAAACCACACAGTAATAATCGAACGTTTAGAAAAAAAACAAAAAGAAGCTGACATTTTGATTGAGCAAATGCAGAAAAAGTCACAGCGTATTGGCAGTTTAACTGCGTTACTAAACTCTTATTGGGATAGAGGCGAATGCCTGCCAGAAAGTAAATTAAATGAATTACTAGAAGTAATTGATTACAAATAAACTAATACAGCTTATTCAGGGCCTGTTTATCTTTTGAGATTAAATTTGCAGCAGACTGTTTGGTATTTAGGCAAGGCAGAGTCTATGTAGTGTGGTTATTCCCCATAAACAGACGATAATGTAGTATAAATGCCAAACATGCGCTGCCCTAAGGGTTCTGCCTAGGGGCAATTTACTCTTTGTTGCTCGGTTTTTACTTATTATTACATGGATGTAAGCCATTAGAATAACGCAGGAGCAGTTATCGAGCCCACTAAATTACAAACCTCGCGCCGCGATTAAATAGCCCCTAGATTGAACAAATTTTATCCTGAAAGGTCAACAAGCCCCAGTAAGCTGTATTTTATTTATGTTACTTAAGCTTTTTAATGCCAATTAACACACAGATGGCACCGCCAATAATACCCGCCCATGCTTCTATTGGTGTATCACCACTAAATGCACGGCTTAACTGCGAAGCCGCCGCATCATACACGTCATATCCCCACATAATTAAAGCGATACCTATAACGATTAAAACAATACCTATAATCTTATTATTCATAAACACCTCTGGTTTCTAACGTACATTATTTAACATACTTAATTGAAAACACTTAATAAATCTAATCAAGCTCTAGCTGCGCACGTTCAACGCTCTCACTAGGTAACTCTTTTTGTACCGATACACCAAGCTCTTTAAACTCTGATGCTTGTTTAATTAAATTACCTTTACCACGGTATAATTGCGAGAACGCTTTGTCGTAACTTTCTTTCGCTTTATCAAGCTGCTTACCTACGCCTTCCATACTTAATAAAAAACCATTGAGCTTGTTATAAAAACGCTCAGCCCGATTTGCCAGCTCTTTTGAGTATTTGGTTTGCTCTTCAAAACGCCAAAGCTGTTTAACAATATTTAAACTAGTAAGCAGGGTAGTAGGTGTAGCTACCAGTATATTTTTTTCGATTGCTTGTTGGTAAATATCACTTTGATATTTAAGTGCTTCTACAAAAGCTGATTCTATTGGTACAAACATAACCACAACTTCAGGCGAATTAAGCCCTGGTAAACGGTCGTACGATTTACTCGCAAGCTCATTAATACGTGCTGTAACGGCGCTTACATGCTCTTTAATTGCTTGATTAGCATCTAGCTCATTTTCAGCGTTCACATAGCGTGTATAAGCATTTAATGATGTTTTAGCATCAATGACTAAGTGGCGACCTTGTGGTAAGTAAACAACTACATCAGGGCGCAAGCGGCCATCTTCAGTGTTAAACGACACTTCGCGCTTATAATCAACGCCAGCACGTAAGCCAGCGCTATCTAAGACGTTTTCGAGCATGAGTTCGCCCCAATTACCTTGGGTTTTCTTTTGCCCTTGTAGCGCGTTGCTGAGCTTGTCGGCTTGATCTGTTATAGCTTGGCTTTTAGCTTGCAAATGCAGTAGCTCGGTTTTAAGCGCGGTTCGTTGTTTTATGTCTTCAACATGTATTGATTCCATTTTTTCTCTAAAGCCTTTTAGCTCGCCTTGAACCGGTTTTAATAATTGTTCAATGCTTTCTTGATTTAAGGTTTTAAAGCTTTGTGATTTTTCTTCTAGAATCTTATTGGCTAGGTTTTCAAATTCTTTTTTGAGCATATTTTTACTTTGCTCAATTTGCGCGAGTTGCTCGGTAAAGCTTTGTTGTTTTTGCTCGAGGGTGGTGCGCATATTATTATATTCAACATCGCGTTGATTATATTGCTCACGAAGCGCTGCAAGCTCGCCTTCGGCTTTACGCCAAAAGTGATTGTATTGAATGCTTTGTTTTTCTTGTTCGCTAAAACGCGTTTTAAAATGCTGGGCTTCATCGCGCTGTTCTTGGTGAGTATGTTCTAGCAGTTCGTGATCTTCTTGCAAGGCGCTATATTGCAGCTCTTTATTATCAAATTGATTTTGTAATAGGGAAAGCTGTTGCTGCTGTTCGCTTATTTGTAGATGTAGCTTTTTGCGAAGCTGTGTTGATACAACGCCGTAAAATACAACGCCTAACGCAACACCAGCACCGGCGCTTAGCCAATCAATATTAGTGAGTACTTGAGTGAGCATAAAATAAACTTATAAAATTTAGGGACATGCCATCATAACCAATAACACGCAATAGAAGTAGGGGAGCAAAGAAATTACAGACATAAAAAAACCAGCTCAAAATAAGCTGGTCAAATATTACTAAATTAAGTAATCAAAAGGAAAATCAACATGTGCCCGAGTAAGCTGCAACTTAAATACATAATCACCAAAATAACTAATATTACTGGGTGAGGCTATATAACAACAGGCATTAGAGTAGACCGGAAAACAAAATAATTAATTCAAATTAATTTACGAAAAATCATTTATTTTTATTCGGGTTGATTTAAACAAATCAAATTATGGGCATAAAAAAAGCCAGTTCAAAATGAACTGGCTTAATCATTACTAAAATTAGTAATCAAATAGGGGAAATCAACATAAAACCTGTATTAACTGCAATTAATCAACAAGCATAATAGTAGACGCCGCTCTTTGAATTAAGTTCATAAAAAGATCAAAATTTTTTAAATAAAAATTGAATGCTAAATTTTGGACATAAAAAAAGCCAACTCAAAATGGGCTGGCTCAATCATTACTAAAATTAGTAACTAAATGGGGGGAATCAACATGAAAACTTGTATTAACTGCAATTAATCAACAAGCATAATAATAGACGCCACTTTTTGAATTAAGTTCATAAAAAAATAAAAACTTTTAAAATAAGTGCTGCACGCTAAATTTTGGGCATAAAAAAAGCCAACTCAAAATGGGCTGGCTCAATCATTACTAAAATTAGTAACTAAATGGGGGAATCAACATGAAAACTTGTATTAACTGCAATTAATCAACAAGCATAATAGTAGACGTCCGTTTTTTAATTAAGTTCATAAAAAAGTAAAAACTTTTAAAATAAGTGCCGAACGCTAAATTTTAGGCATAAAAAAAGCCAACTAAAAATGGGCTGGCTTAATCATTACTAAAATTAGTAACTAAATGGGGAATCAACATGATGCTTGTGCTAACTGCAATTAACCAACAAGCATAATAGTAGACGTCCGCTTTTTAATTAAGTTCATAAAAAGATCAAAACTTTTTAAATCAATTTAGTTTTTAATTAGCGATAACATTTGTTGTTCATCAAACTTTGTAAAGCTCATTGATTTATCAGTAAATAACGCATCTACAAGGGCCTGTTTGTCTTGTTGCATTTTAAATACTTTTTGCTCTATTGAATTACTCATTATGAGCTTATACACAAATACAGGGTTAGTTTGGCCAATACGGTAAGCTCTATCAGTCGCTTGTTTTTCTACAGCAGGGTTCCACCATGGATCAAAGTGAATAACTGTATCGGCTTGTGTAAGGTTAAGGCCTGTACCGCCGGCTTTTAAGCTAATTAAAAACACAGATGTTTTACCACTGGTAAACTCGTCGATTACTTTATCTCGGTGGCGCGTTTGCCCCGTAAGCATACTAAAGTTAATGTTTATTTCTTCAAGGCGTTGGGCTATTAAATCGAGCGCCGATGTGAACTGACTAAATATAATAATTTTACGACCGAGACTTAACATAAGCGGTAAGTGTGTTGTTAACCATTCAAGCTTAGCGGAGCCTGCTTGAGTGTCTGGATCTATTAATTTAGGGTGGCAACAAATTTGCCTTAACTTTAAAAGTGCCTCTAAAAATGCAAGTTTACTTTTTTGTGCGCCTTGTTCGGCAAATAAGTCTATTAGCTTCTCTTCTAATGAACGTGTAATACCTTGATACATTTCTTTTTGCTTAGGCTCAAACTCAAACTCTTTAGTTAGCTCTGTTTTTTCAGGCAGCTCTTGCGCTACTTGTGCTTTAGTGCGGCGCATTATAAAGGGCATAATTAACGCTTTTAACTGCTCAGCTCTCTCCATATCAGCTTCACGCTCAATAGGCGTTTGAAAGTGCTGCTTAAAGTGGGCTTGAGACCCAAGTAACGATGGCATAGCAAAATCGAGTAACGATTTAAGCTCAAGTAAATTATTCTCGATTGGAGTACCACTTAAACAAAGTTTAAAGTCGGCATTTAAGCGTTTAACTAATCGCGAAACCTGTGCGGTATCGTTTTTAATGTATTGTGCTTCGTCGAGGATTATATTTTCAAAATATAATGGCGAATAATATGCAATATCACGCTTTAAAAGTGGATATGTAGTAAGTATACACTGCGCTTGCGCTAAGTGCTGTAAAGGATCGTTACGGTTTGAACCAAAAATAGTGGTGACTTTTAAGCTTTTAGCAAACTTAATAATTTCGTTTTTCCAGTTACTCACCAAACTAGTTGGACACACTATTAGTGTAGGGCCTGCCTGCGGGCGGTTAAATGTACTAGCTAAAAATGCAATAACTTGCAAGGTTTTACCCAGGCCCATGTCATCAGCTAAAATACCACCTAATTGGTGACGTTTTAAAAAGCTAAGCCAGTCAACACCTTGCTGTTGGTACTCACGAAGTGTTACTGAGTCATTTAAGCCATGTAATGAAACCTTAGTAATTGCTTTATCGGGACTATTTAGCTCTTGTAAGTATAGCTCTAATGAGTCGTCGTGAAGCTCTACGTTTATAGCAGTGTGCTTTACTAATTCAGGCAAATACGAAAGCGGAATATTAAATTCGTCTCGTGTTTTTACAAATTCAAAACGCTCTTTAAATTCATTTAATAAGTTAATTGCTGACTTATTAATAACCCCAAACTCACGACCAAGCGGATAGTAGTAAAATAGTTCACTTTGGCGATTTAATGACTGATATAGCGGGTCAGTATTAGTAAACAACAGCGATGCTTTAGCATCACATAGCAATACTTTGCAGTGCATTTGATGCCCTGCTGCGCGGTGTACATGTAAACTAACTTCACACTGCGGATTAGGACTCGTTACTTTACTTACACTTACTTGCCAACCACGTTGCTTAAAGCCAGGGAATACTTCGTATATTAGCCAATGCAAATGGATTGAAGACTGCTTTGTAAATACCAGTTCACTTTGTAAACCCCCTTTACAAAATTCAAATCCTAAGTTAATTAGCTCGTTAGTTACAGTATTTTCAAATGCACTATTAATCGTACTTGCAGGTGCAGCACCTGCTAAATAGTTTTTATTTTTATACTTAAATAACAAGGAAAGAGATAAACCTTGATCGCCCATAGTTACTTTTAAAACAGCATTACTAGAGATTTTAGGCAATGTTGGCTGTAAATTAGTAGGGTGGGGTATTACACCTGCACCAAAGTTATCGGCAAGCTGCTTGTATATTCTATCAAAATTAGCGTCATGCAAAGCAGGCATAGTTTGTAAATGTGCTATTTCGTCTGCACTCAATGGGGTGCGAAGACGGCCCGCTTTTAAATGATCTAAATCGAGGTAAGTAGGTGGTGTTGTTTTTAATAAAGCCCAGTTTTGTGTTTGCTCAAGCTTAATAACTAATTGTGAGAGATCTTTATCTTGCTCCCAACTAAAACTTAATGCTTGGCCAGATTGCGCTTTAATTGGTACTCGAGAACGCTGGAAAAACAGGCGTTCTGTAGCTATCAACTGTTGTAAGGCACTAAAACCCCACTGGCCTTTTAGCTCAATACTTCCCACTGCATTTTGTGAGCGTATCCAACTAAATAATCTAAAATCACTTTCGAGTAAGTCACTCGGCGTTACAAAACTATTTAACTGCTGCTCGGTCAGGTTTCGACCTAGCGTGTAATTCTTTTTAGTCTCAACATTCGCTATTTTAGGTGTTAAGAATACTTTGTTATTTTCAATATCTAATACAAATAATAATACTTGCGATGGCGTGTTTTGATCACCACTTTTAAGTGCGCTTAATTCGCTAAACCAGTCATTAATAAAGTAATCTTCGCCATATTCACCAGAGTGCTCTATTTTGAGCTTAAATAAAATAGCAGCTAAGTGTCGGCATTTAGTTTTTGCATTACACGTACAATGCGTATCAACAGAATAACCAGTTGGTACTTTACTGATCTCAATACGTTGGTTAAACGATGATCCATTATCCACTTGTACAGTAGAGTCGACTACAGAAAAATTAGGGGTGTGTTCTAGCCAAGTGATTTGACCTTTCTTGTAATATTCTTTGCCTTTATCTAAAACATTTTCACGGAAAAGTTTTTTAATAAAGCGTTCAGACAGAGGAAACTGGGTAGCCTGCTCATTTTTAATTTCTTCAAAAATAGCCATTAAATCATTTTTTGATAAGTTAGCAGACATGTCACTCTAAGCATTAAATTTTAAAAATAATCCTGCCAGTATATGCCTTATGTGCTCTGAGCTAAAGCACTATTAACAAGATATAAACTGGTTGGAGCTGATAACTTAGTAAAAAATCGGTTTGTAAGTAAAAATAAGCATCCAATTTTACAAAATAATATTTAAAACAACTGCAATGGTAGAAGTTACATATAGTTAGAAACATAAAAGTAAGCATTACAGATCACGATTTTACTAACAATAATAATAAATGAAGAAATGTAGCTAAAAAGAGGAGATTAGTTAGTAAAAAAGTGATCTTGAAGAAGGAATATGATTATTTGAAGAGGAAATAGGCTAGTAAAGATCAGATTTTTACTAACAAAACAATCTGCCAGATCACTATTTAACTAAGTAAATATGCCTGACAGATCACTATTTAACTAACTAATTAAAAGCACTTAATAACTTAGTTAATTGCTCTAAGCGCTTGTCTGTCATTACTTTATTATCAATTTTGATAGAGACATCACCGCTTTTTAAATTGCGTTGTACCGATATGAAGTTATTTTCTAGTACAGCTTCGCGCTTAACAGCTACTTGTGGCTCTGAAGTTAGGCATTTAGTGATCGCCATTGCACGCTTGTCGTCGCTTGTAATCGCATTTAACTCTTCATCACTAGCAAGGGCACTAACAAGTTGATTAAACGCCTCTTCGTCTCGCTCCTTTGCGCTAACAAGCTTTTTAGCGACTTCGCGACCTACGTGATTAGCAGTAGGGTAAAGCGCAATGACATCAGCAGGAATTTGCTCATAAGCTTTAATTGCATCTGCAATTGCAGTATGCGATACACCTTCTACCGCGGCAATCTCTCTGTAAGATCCTTTTTTACCTTGCTCAATAAGTTCATTTTTAGTTTGTTGGTATGCTTGGCCAAGCTCCCATAAACTAGGAGCAATGTATTGATCTGAAGATACCGCTAAAATTTTTGCATCTTGATCAGTAAAATCGCTTGAACTAAGTACTAAATAATCTGCGTTACCTAAAATACAGGCCATACGACGACGTGAACCTGCCAGAACTAAACTTTTGTCACCTTGATCCCAAAGTAGGGCAGGATGTTGATTTCGGCCATCTTCACGAATTGCAGGAAGAATGTCTGATACTGACTTTTCGTTTAGAAGTGCCTGTACACGACGATTTTTGCCATATACACCAGTGGTAGATTCAATATCAGCATGTGCGATCACTTTACAAACAAGCGTAATTTGACGAGCAGGGTCGCTCGGTGCAGGCATTCTAATTACATCGCCAGCATTCGCTTGTTCTAGTAATGCATCAAGACTACTGCTGCCTACAGCAGTTGCAAATGGATCTAAGCGGGTGTCATTTTTACGTTTTTTAGCCATTTTTATTTAACATCCTTACTTAGGGGTATTGAGTGTTGATTGAGTTGACTGCCAATTTGAACGAATAAGCATTTCTAGCTCATCGACCACATCTTTAATATTTTCTTGAGCGCGCATTAATGACTCACGACTTGCTAAGCTGTCTGATGCTTTTTGATCAAAAATAGTGTTGAAAGACGATGAACTAGCGGTAATCGCGGAGCTGTGATTGATTGGGTAGCTCATTACTTGGCGACCAAATGCACTACGAACATCTTTAACGATATCGCGCTGTGAGTGATTACCTTTCACATAGTTGGTCACTAAAAATTGCATAAAGTCCCAGCCCTCATGGCCAAGTGCTGCAACTGTATGGTAAATCTCACCTAGTCGTTTTAAATATTTGTTATTAGCATCAAAATCTACAGCTTCCGGATGAACAGGAATAAGCATCGCAGTAGAGGCCATTAATGCATTATAAAACATAAAGTTAAGGGTAGGTGCTGTGTCAATTAAGATAATATCAAACTCGTCTTTAACGGGATCAATTACTTTCTCAAGTAACTTGTGGTAATGGCGAGTTTGCTCATAATTTGAGGTATCTTTGAGTAAGGTTGCCGTTTCGTGCTCAAAGTAAAAGTCATCCATACCCGATGGTAATACACGAATATTTGGGATATGCGTTGGTAAAAATGAGTTAGACACAAATTCAGGCCATGTTTCACCCTCGTCTAAATCTATGCAATCACGCATTAAATCACCAACAGTAATCGGGTCGTGCTCACTTGAAGGAAAAAAGCTTGAAGAAGAGCCTTGTGGGTCTAAATCTATAATACCAATGCGATAACGTTTAATATTTGTAGTTGCAAGCGCTGCTGCTATATTAACCATACTGGTAGTTTTACCGCAGCCGCCTTTGAGAGAATTAATTACAATAACTTGCAGTTTGTCATCACCAGTACGATGATCTGGTTTAATGTCCATAATATCGGCCATAGCAAAAATATTTACTAATGTGTAAGCATAGTGACCGTTAGCACCGCGTTTTATGTTTAAATCATCGAAGTCGCCATTATCATGACGTCTTTTTAAAGTACGATTATTACAACCTAATAAATCAGCAGCTGCTTTTTGTGTATACGTTCTTAATTCTTTTTCTTCTGATTTAAGATGAGCACGGTAGTGCTGAATACGTCCTTCTAATGATTTTTCAGCAACTTCAGCTGTGGCTTTCAAAAGCCGATAGGTACTTAATGCGTTATTGTTGATAGACATACTTTCTTCCTCAAAGTTAGGCAGTTAGTATAATGTCCATTCAAATAGCTGTAAACAACTATTTAAGACGACATGCATTTTAAAAACAAGACATCTAAAAATATTTTTACACCTTTAATATTGCTTAGTATAAATAAAGAAGTTTAAAGGTGGTTAAATATATAAGGTAATAAAGGTTAAGGGTGTAAAATCAGCACATAACATTATGATTTATATGAATAATGTTTAAAAAAGCAGATCAGGTTTATACTTGGTTAAGATCAGATCTTTATCTACCTGCGGATCAGCTTTTTACTAAGGTCTATTTTAAATATAGAGTTATGCACAGGTTACGCATGAAGTTATGAACAAAAAGAGCCCTGCGGATCAGTTTTTTACTAAGTAAATTATAAAGTTATGCACTAGTCGCAACATAAAAATACGCTTTTAATTAGTATAGATCTGATCTGTACTTGGTACAGATCAGATCTATTCTAACTCGATAAGGCTTTATCCACAGGGGAATATATTTTTTGGTGTATTTGTCGTGCTTAATTTTAAAATTAAGCCATTGTAATGGACAAAATAACAGCTGAGTTAGTAAAAATTAGATTTGTGATAGTCCACTTAGTATAAATATGATCTGAAATCGTAAGTAATGTACATCACTTAGTATAATAGTGATCCAAACGTTTTATTTAAAGTCAGATCACTTTTATACTAACTTAAACATTTAACTTTTGTTGCTTAATGTGTTGTTATTAGCTGTCGCAATAAAAATGGAAATAAGAACAATGAGCCGAAAGGTCAACATCTCGGTAGATAACTTGCCCGATACACTTAGGGGCCAAATCCACGGGGTGGAAAGTGCAATAGATAACGAAAGTTTAGCACTATTTACAGACAACAAAGACGTGCGAATTTCTATTGAAAATGCAGCACATGGATTACGTGCATATTCAAACACGTTTAATCACTATGATTTGTGGGGACGCTTTGTTCGCTCGGGCTATAAAAAATTGCCACTTGAAGAAGCGCCTAAAAAAACAATTATTACGCGTAAAATATCTGAAAAAGTAGATGGTATTTTGTACGATGGCGAAATAAAAATAACGCCAGCTGTTGTAAGTACACGCAAAGATGGCGAAGATGTTGAATACCTTGTTTGGCCATCAGATAGAGAAGAAAAAGTAGAGCGAGCACTTATTCGTTTAGCTTCTAAAGGCAAAATAGTTAAAATTAATTTTAAATCCGGTATTCAATACGCGGTTGTTTTTTCTATGAACGAATTAGCACAAGAACTCAAAGCGGTAGGGCAGTCAATGCCATATCCTGCAATAAAAGAGTCACTTGAAGCATTGCAAGGTTCTAAACTTTCATTTAAATATTCGGCAACAGATACTAAAAATTCTGATATAGATGATTCGTTTTACGAGTCAAACATGAACTTTTTATCGTCACTGCATTTTAGTGGCAAAAAAGGTCAGGGTGGCAATGTAAAATGTGTTGCCTGTTTAAATGCATTTGTTCATAACATGATTGATAACCTTGAATACAAAGGGTATTACTTTAATAGCGCTCAAGAATTAAAACGTGGATTATCGCGTTGGATGATGCTTCGTTTGTATCACCTTTGGCGTTATGCAGCACCAGGTAAAACGTACCATTTTAGATTACTTTCAATTATGGAAAAATACGGATCTATTTATTCAACTGATGATATTACCGAAAATAAATTAAAAGCACTTCGTCGTGATATGACCACCACAATGAAAGATTTGATTGAAAAAGGTGCAATATCAGAATACAGCATTACAAACGTTAAAGATGACAAAACCGGTAACATTATCGATTACACATACGAAATGCACCCGTCTGATCAGTTTTGCGATGAAATACTTACATTGAACAAACACAATAAACGCATTGAAATCCAAGGCGGTAAACGCATTGTTGAAAATGCCGTGCTGATTGATGAAGATAAAATTGAAGAAATAGTAGAAAAATAATAACCGTTATTTTAAATACTGTACGCATAACTAAAAAGGCCACACTATGTGGCCTTTTTAACATAATGACTACCGCTCAACCTGTTCTAAATATAACCTATCAACCAAAAAATCATACTCGCGCTTACGAGGGTGAGTTTCGGGTTTTTGATAATCAGGTAATATACCTAATTTTACGTCTGGTTCTGGATTAATCAGAATAAAGGGTAATGCAGCACTCACATGATAGCGATTTTGCGCCGTATATCTCACATTTACCTGTGGACTCACTCGAGTAGGGCGGCGAATTCTAAGTTTTTCCTTTTCGCCTAAACTAGCAACCCGTAATTGTTCTTGAGCTACAAGTGATTGCCATTTTTGTTGATCTATCATTCTTGGATTTCGATAACTGGCCGATTTGTCGAGCATTTCGAGAGCCATTTTTTTAGTCAGCGTTTTAGTTGCGTGTTTGTGCATCCAAGTAAACCTAACCGAAAATGGCGATTCGCTTTCACTATGAATTTTACGATATGCAGCAAGCGTTATTAAATTTGGTATAGCATTGTGAACTGCTTCAAATCGAGCATCGTTGCTATCAATAGCTAAAATACATTCTTTAAACGTAGTTTTAGCTTTATTTACTTGAGCTATACGATTATTTAAAGCTTGTTTATCTGCATTTTTAATGACGAGCAAACCAGGGTGTCTTTTTAAAACACGACTGCTTAATCCTGATTTTTTATACATGTCTGAAAAAGAGTTTAGGATTGCTTTTTGAGCAGGTACTCCAGTGATTTTAGAAACAAGTATAGATTCTGGAACTTTACTCTCATCGAAACTACTTACATCTGGTAATTGATAATATTCCGCTTTGGAGAATTCACACTCTTTTAGTTCTTCAATCAACCTCAAAGTTAATTCGTTCATTAAATCAAACTGACTTCTAATTTGTACCTTAGTTACCATTACACACCTCAAAGAACACATCTTACTAGTCTTATATTATTACATGCACTTTGCTTTGTCTAAATAAATAACAAATAGTACTCAGGGCTCATAGTAATATTATATTTCAATTAAGTATGATGTGTTCTTTAACGTGGGAATATATAAATGAAGAAAGATTGAAACTCCTTACTAATTCATATGACATTGGAGTATTTACTTTGTCGTATATAAAAAGGCTAATGCGCCAAGTGCTAGATTATCTAAGTAGTAGGTGGTAAAACTAAGTTTAGAAAAATGAGTTAAGCGGAGTTATATAATTTCATATATTTATCTAACCGTCTTAGCATTCATTATTATTTATAATTACTGACTCATATTACACCGTGTTGGCAATATGGTGACAAGCTAAAGGTTACAATGACTACAAATGCTTTTTGATATCAGTTCCTCTTTAAAGATACTTCTAGCAGTGGGGGCTTTAATCATGGTGAACTGTTAAGTAACACTATCACTTTGAAGAGAAAACTTAATGGCCTACCACACCTTTGAGTTGTAGCACTTGTGAATATAGTCCAGCATACGAGTGCTATACAAGACTATGCGTCTAGGATTTAAAGCGCAGATAAATGATTACCACAAACGCTCATATCATACATTAAGGTCTGCACATAGCACTTGATAGCTATTAATTAATTATCCGCGTAAAGTTAAGATTACAGAAGCCGTCATTTAAGTATGATGTGTTCCTAGCTAAATTACGTATAACATACCCTTATGTACTATTTATTCTCAATGCGTTAAAATTGTAAATAGTTAGCTCTAAGCTCATGTATTTAAACACTTTAGTTTCTTCGAAATAAAACTAAAGTGTATGTTATATAACCACCTAGGTTAAGTAAGATTACTATTATACTTAACTCAAAACTAAATAATTGGAAAATAGTGAATTTAGTCCTTGAACATAGGGGCCTGCATACGTTAATTTCTTCTTATCAGGTAATGTAGGAATGAGGAAAAATTATGCAATCGTGGAACCCAAATAGCTGGAGAGAGCTGCCAATACTGCAGCAGCCACAGTACCCGGATCAAGAAATACTTAAATCAGTAGAAAGCCAATTAAAAACGGCACCGCCTTTAGTTTTTGCTGAAGAAACAAGAAGCCTATTCAAACAACTTGAAGATGTGTGCGAAGGTCGTGCTTTTTTACTTCAAGGTGGTGACTGTGCAGAATCATTTAGCGATTTTAATGCCGCTAACATTCGCGATACATTCAAAACAATCTTACAAATGGCTGTTGTATTAACTTACGGCGGTAAATGCCCTGTAGTTAAAATAGCGCGCATGGCTGGTCAATACGCTAAACCTCGTTCAGCAAACTTAGAAACAATTAATGGCGTGTCTTTACCATCTTACCGTGGCGACATTATTAATAATATCGAGTTTACAGAAGAAGCACGTATACCCGATCCACAACGCTTAATGACTGCATACCATCATAGTGCCGCTACGTTAAACTTATTACGTGCTTTTGCACAAGGTGGCCTTGCCGATCTTCACCAGGTAAACCGTTGGAACATGGGCTTTGTTGCTGCAAATCCACTTAAAGAAAAATACCAACAACTTGCTGATAAAATTCAAGACGCACTAGAGTTTATGGAAGTGTGCGGAATTAACTCTACAATTGCGCCAAGCTTAAAAGAAACCGATTTATACACTTCTCACGAAGCGTTACTACTTGGTTATGAAGAGGCGCTTACTCGTCGCGACCACTTATCTGGTGATTGGTACGATTGTTCTGCTCACTTTGTTTGGATTGGTGAACGTACTCGTCAACTAGACCATGCACATATTGAGTTTTTCAAAGGCATTAAAAACCCAATTGGTGTTAAAGTTGGCCCAGGTATGGACCCAGATGACCTAATTCGTTTAATTGATGCATTAAACCCAGATAACATTCCTGGTCGTTTAACGCTAATTACGCGTATGGGTGCAGATATACTTCCTGAAAAACTTCCAGCACTAGTAAGAAGAGTTCAACAAGAAGGCCGTAAAGTAATTTGGAGCTCAGATCCAATGCACGGTAACACTGAAAAAGCGACATCAGGTTACAAAACACGTAACTTCGACAATATTATGCGCGAGATCAGTCAGTTCTTCGCTGTACACAAAGCTGAAGGTTCATACGCAGGTGGTGTTCACCTAGAAATGACAGGCCAGCACGTTACAGAGTGTACTGGCGGTGCTTACGGTTTATCTGACGATGACCTAGCACAGCGTTACAAAACGCAGTGTGATCCACGCCTTAATGCCGACCAAGTATTAGAGTTAGGCTTTTTAGTAGCTGATTTACTAAAAGACGCACGTAAATAATATTTATTGATACAAAAAAACCGCTTAGTTGCGGTTTTTTTATTTCTTTGATGAGTAAGTTAGTACTTACGTCGCTCCAAGTCTGTTTCTATCAATATTTTTGCAGATATTTCTTCAACAGAGTGATGCGTAGAATTAAAGTAAGCAATTTTATGACGCTTATACAACATTTCCACTTCGCGGACCTCAATACGACACTGTTTAATTGAAGCATACTTAGAGTTCGCCATACGTCGATGCCTAATAGCCGCAAGTCTCTCAGGGTCAATCGTAAGTCCAAATAACTTATGTTTATAAGGGACTAAACATTTAGGCAAACCTTCATTGTCTAAATCTTCTTCTGTAATAGGGTAGTTAGCCGCTTTAATGCCGTACTGCAGTGCTAAGTATAAGCTTGTGGGTGTTTTACCACTTCTACTAACGCCAATTAAAATGATGTCTGCTTCAGAAAAGTTTTTAATATTTCCGCCATCATCATTCATAAGAGCATAATTAACGGCATCAATTCTAAAGTCATAACTTTTTTCGTGGATAGAATGCGTACGATGCATTTTAGGAACTGGGGCTACATTGAGTTCTTTTTCAATTTTTTCGCTATATGTAGTTAAAAAGTCATACGTGACTGCATCAGCCGATTTTATAATTTCACTTAAATTGTGATTAACAAAAGTAAAAAAAACAAATGGCTTTTCGCCTGTTTTTGCAGCGGTTGCATTAATTAATGCTTTAATTTCTTGCGCTTTTTCTTCAGTTTCTACAAATGGAATTGTTTTATGATTAAAATCGATAGGAAACAACGACAAAGTCGCATGCCCAAACACCTCTGAAGTAATAGCGGTTCCATCTGATATATAAAAAGCAGTTCTCATAATTAACCTTTTTATTGCGTTTAAATCCCTAAAATGGGTTTCTCACGGTTTACGTGAGGACTATTGCCAGTGTAGAATGATGATGACCTTTATAAAAGGTTTTCTTTCTTAACTCTCACAGTTAGACCTACAATTTGTTTTTTTTGGAGAAAGATCCGTGCAAGAATACGTTCTCTGGTATCAAGAGCTTGGTATGCAAGATGTTCCTCGAGTTGGCGGTAAAAACGCTTCACTTGGCGAAATGATTTCAAACCTAGCAAACGCTGGTGTACAAGTACCGGGTGGTTTCGCAACTACCGCAGATGCTTTTAATGAGTTTTTAGATCAATCAGGACTCACAGCAAAAATTCACAACATTCTAGATACACTCGATGTTGATGATGTAAATACACTCGCTAAAGTCGGTGCCGACATCCGCCAATGGATAATCGACACACCATTCCAACCAAACCTAGATCAAGCCATTCGCGACGCATATAGCCAACTCCATGGCGATACTGCAGCAGATGTATCATTCGCAGTACGTTCATCAGCTACCGCTGAAGATATGCCAGATGCATCATTCGCAGGCCAGCAAGAAACTTTCCTTAACGTTGTTGGTATCGATTCAGTCATGGTCGCTATTAAACACGTATTTGCTTCATTATTTAACGACCGTGCAATCTCATATCGAGTTCACCAAGGTTACGATCACCGTGGTGTGGCCCTATCAGCGGGTATTCAGCGCATGGTACGTTCAGATAAATCAGCATCTGGCGTAATGTTTAGCATTGATACAGAGTCTGGTTTTGAAGACGTTGTATTTATTACATCAAGCTACGGCTTAGGTGAAATGGTTGTACAGGGCGCAGTTAACCCTGATGAGTTTTATGTTCATAAACCAACACTCCTTAAAAATAAACCTTCAGTAGTACGTCGTAACATTGGTTCTAAAGCCATTCAAATGATTTACTCAGAAGATAAAGCGCACGGTAAGCAAGTTGACATCGTTGATGTTGCCCCTGAGCTTTCAAATAAGTTTTCGATTACAGATGAAGAAGTGCAAGAACTTGCCAAGCAAGCTGTAATCATCGAAAAACATTACGGTCGTCCTATGGACATCGAATGGGCAAAAGACGGTAACGACGGCAAACTATATATAGTTCAAGCACGTCCAGAAACTGTTCGCTCAAACGAAGACTCTAACGTAATGGAACGCTTTCAATTAAACGGTACAAGCAACGTTGTTGTTGAAGGCCGTGCAATTGGTCATAAAATTGGTAGCGGTGTTGTTCGTGTTCTTGATTCAATCAAAGAAATGGATCAGGTACAAGTAGGCGACATTTTAGTAACCGATATGACCGACCCTGATTGGGAACCAATCATGAAACGTGCTGCAGCGATTGTTACAAATCGTGGTGGACGTACGTGTCACGCGGCAATCATTGCACGTGAACTTGGTATTCCGGCTGTTGTAGGGTGTGGTAACGCAACTGATTTAATTAAAGCGGGACAGGAAGTAACTGTATCGTGCGCCGAAGGCGATACCGGCTTTATTTACGAAGGTATTTTAGATTTTGAAATACTAACGTCACGCGTTGATAAAATGCCAGAACTACCAATGAAAGTTATGATGAACGTAGGTAACCCCGATCGTGCATTTGACTTTGCACGCTTACCGCATGCCGGTGTTGGCCTTGCGCGAGTTGAATTTATTATCAACCGTATGATTGGCGTTCATCCTAAAGCGTTATTAAATTTTGATGCTCAAACAGATGCATTAAAAGCAGAAATTACTGACATGATTGCCGGTTACGAATCACCAGTAGAATTTTACATAACAAAACTGGTTGAAGGTATTTCTACTCTAGGGTGTGCATTTGCACCAGAGCGTGTAATTGTTCGTATGTCTGATTTTAAATCAAACGAATACGCAAACCTAGTTGGCGGACAGCAGTACGAGCCAGAAGAAGAAAACCCAATGATTGGTTTTCGTGGTGCCGCACGTTATATCTCTGAAGACTTCCGCGATTGTTTTGCACTAGAATGTGAAGCTATAAAACGCGTAAGAAACAACATGGATATGGCTAACATAGAAATCATGATCCCATTCGTACGTACCCTTGAAGAAGGCAAACGCGTAATTGAATTACTAGAAGAGCATGGCCTTAAACGCGGCGATAATGGTCTTAAAGTAATCATGATGTGTGAGCTACCTTCAAATGCATTACTTGCAGATGAATTTTTAGAAATGTTTGATGGTTTTTCTATCGGCTCTAACGATTTAACACAGTTAACGCTTGGTCTTGATCGTGATTCTGGTTTAATCGCACATTTATTTGATGAGCGTGACCCTGCAATTAAAAAGCTACTTTCTATGGCAATTAAAACAGCTAAAGCAAAAGGAAAGTACGTAGGTATTTGTGGTCAAGGTCCTTCAGATCACGAAGACTTTGCAGCATGGTTAGTAGAGCAGGGTATTGACTCTGTTTCATTAAACCCAGATACAGTAATAGAAACATGGTTATACCTAGCTAAAAAATTAGCAAAGTAATAAATAGGTAAGCTATAAAAAATGCCAGCAATAAATTGCTGGCATTTTTTTATACTCAATTAAAAGTAAATTAACGGGCTAATTTTTTATCTAAATAAGCACATGATTTAGTTAACGCCTTTTGACAAAGTGATAAGTAATGTCGCGCTTTAGGATAGTAAAACGAAAAGCACAATAAACCCGCCATAAAAAAATATAAGTGAAGGCTAAGGGCGTGTTGATCTTTGTGGATTGAAATTTGTTCAATCTAGGGGCGATTTAATCGCGGCGCGAGGTTTGTAACCTA